>SKSV01000233.1 GCA_007122815.1 Trueperaceae bacterium
CGAGCTGTCTGACGAGCTCCCGAGCGTCAGCCTGGGCGAGGTTGCGGAAGGCGCGCTGGCCTGACCACATCGGAGCGCGCCGGACGGTCATCTCGCTCCCGTCGCGAGGTGCGCGCCCGATTCGCCGCCAAAGCAGCCCAGGACGTCACGGCGAACCTCCCTCACGAGCTCTCCTCAGGATGCGCGATGCCCGCCACGTGCGGCACGTCGAGGACGAAGGCGATACCCGTGCCGGGCTTGTCGAGCTTGCCGGCCACGACCACCGCGTCCAGCACCTGCTGGGTGATGCTGGTGGGAACCAGCACCAACACGAGCTCCTTCTCGGGCTCGATGGCGACGCCGAAGAAGCGGCCGGACTCGTGCACGCCGCTGCCGCGGCCGCGGAGGATGGTGCCGCCACGCGAGCCGGCGGCCTTGGCCGCCTCCACGATGTGGCTGGCGTGCCCTTGGGAGACGATCGTCACGATCAACTGGAACCGGCGGCCCTGGTCACTCACTCCTGGTCCTCCCTCGAAGGACGATGCCTAGGATCAACATGAAGGCGATCGGGAACATCGCGATTATGCCCACGACCCCGAACCCGAGCACGCCCGCCTGCTCACCCATCAGGCTGATGGCCATGCCGGTGGTTATCGGAAGAACGAAGTTCACCGCGACGGGTCCGGTGGCAACGGCTCCGGAGTCGAAGGCGATCGGCACGAACGGCTTCGGCGCCAACAGCGTAAGGACGAGGATGATCACGAAGCCGGGCACGAGCACGTACCCGAGGTGCACCCCATTGAGGATCCGCAAGACCGCGAAGACCAGCGCGAACCCTACCCCGAGCGCTATCACCGGCACGATGAAGCGCTTGCGTAAGGAGCCCGAGGAGACGTTCTCGATCTCTACCGCCAGGATGCGCACGGCTGGCTCGGCGAAGATCACCGCGACACCGAGCACGAGGGCGAACAGGACGACCACGATGGGGCTGCCGGCAGCCATCACGTCGCCGATGTGGATACCCATCGGGATGAGACTGATCTTCGCGCCGAGGATGAAGAGGAAGAAACCGACCATGGCGATGCCCGCCCCCAGGAGCATCTTCAGTATCTCGGGAGGGACGCGGCGCAGGACCACTAGCTGGAAGAAGAGGATGAGCGCGAGGACCGGCAAGGTGGCTTCGATGACCTCCAGGATGGCGTGCAGGACGATGCTCACATGCCACCCCTTACGATGCCCCAGATGAGCACGGCCAGGACGGGGCCGATCGAACCGACCGCCATCAAGCCGAAGCCCGTCTTCAGCGGGTCCCTGCCACCGAGCACCGACGCCATGCCCACCCCCAACGCCATCAGGAACGGCACGGTCATCGGACCGGTGGTAACCGCCCCCAGGTCGAAGGCGTAGGTGGTGACGGTCTCGCTCGCGAAGAGCACCAGCACCACGCTGAGTAGGTAACCAGGGATGAGGATGTAGTGGATCGGGATGTCGAGAGCCATGCGCAGTAGGGCGATCACGGCGAACACACCCAGGCCGATGGCGGCGACGATGATCAGCTCGGTCCTGGGAACCGCCGGGCCGAGCGCCTCCTCGAGCTGGAAGGTGAGGAGCCTGACGTCGGGCTCGGCAGTCGTGAGCACAACACCGAGCAGGAAGCCGAACAGCAGGATCATCGCTACGGCCTTGCGCTCGATGAACGTGGTGCCGACGCCTTGGCCGAGGGGGAGCAGGCCGATCTTCGCGCCCTGGATGAAGAGCACGAAGCCGAACACGGTGCAGACCAAGCCGAAGAGGATCGGCGCGAACTCCATCAGCGGAAGTTGGACGAACGCTAGCTGGAAGAAGATGATGAGACCGATCGCCGGTGCCAGCGAGAGCGCGGTCTCCTTGAGTTCCTTGACGAACTCTCCGACAGCCATGGGACCTCCTGGTTCGCAGGTTCTACCACGCGCCGCCGGAGCGAGTTACGGCGTGGTCGTCAGACCCCCAAGAAGTGGTAGGCGTACTGCAGCACGGCCAACAGGAGGAGGACCTCCGGGAGGTACCAGAAGCGTTGCCTGGAGACTCCGGCTCCTTCCCTGATCGCGACCAGCGCCAGAGCTAGCGCCATGCTCAGGTGCGCGAACGCGCGGAGGTCGGCGTCGACGGTCAGCCTGAGCACGCCGGTCACGGCGAACACAGCCGCCGCTATCCACAAGACCGGAACACGTACACGCCCGCTCATGAGTAAGCGGCATCTTAGTACGCCTCTGGCGTCCGTGTCACGGGGAACGTAGGCCGCGACGAGGTCGGCGGTCTGCTCGCCAAGGTGTGAACCTCGCACCCGCAATGTGCGCGCGAGAACCACGGCAAGCCACCTGCGTGTCTAGTATCAGCCTCACTCAGTCAGGCACGAGAGAGGAGGGGCGCCAGCGGCACCTCGAATGGCTGGTTACCAGACCACCAGGAACCGACGGGAGGGACGAATGAAGCAACGTTCAGGCCCCGCTAACGGCAGCGTCCACCCGACGCATCAGCAGGCGCAGCGGAGCGCCCACACCACCCACGTACTGTTACTGCTCAGCTGCCTACCCCTCCTCTTCGGCTGCGCTGGTCCAAGCAGCAGTGACGACACCCAACGAAGCACCTGGGACCACTCGACCTGGGACCAAGCACTGTGGCGATAGCCAAGGAGGAGGAACCGTGAGGTCTTACGGCTACTTGATGGTTGCCATGACGGTCGTGTTCGCCGGCGTATGGGCCGTCGCCGAGATCAGCCTCAACCAGTTCCAACCCGGACAAGTGATTCGCTCTAGCGAGGTAAACGAGAACTTCGAGCAGCTCGCCGAGGCACTGCGCGACAAGCAGGACCGAGTCAGCCACGAATGTCAACAGGGCTCCTCCATCCGCGCCATCCACGCAGGCGGCACGGTGACCTGCCAACTCGTCGGTGGCGACAACGGCGGCCTCCTGAGCGTATCGAGCGACGCCACGCTCGCAGGTGACGGCACACCCACAGCGCCCTTACGCGTCGCCGAGGGAGCGATCACCGCAAGCGAGCTCAGCGACTTCGGCGCAGACCCCGGACAGGTACTCACCTACGACGGAAGCAGCTGGCAACCCACGAACACCAACACCGCAGGCCAGGGCCTCACCCAGAGCGACAACGAGTTCGCGCTCGACCTCGACATGACCGACGCGCGCTACCTCAACATCGACGACGACGGCGGCTTCGTCGCCTCAGGCGCCCTGGGCCAAGGCGACATCCCCACCCAAGGCTCAGGCACGCGCCTCATGTGGTACCCGGGCAAAGCAGCGTTCCGAGCCGGATTGGTAGAGGCCAGTCAGTGGGATGATGTGCGCGTTGGCAGTACCTCCTTCGCCACGGGATCAGGCACCATCGCCAGTGGGGCTGCAAGCACCGCCATGGGTGCATTCAGCACCGCCAGCGGGGCAGTGAGCACGGCCACGGGCTCGGGCACGATCGCAGCCGGTGCCTATAGCGTAGCGATGGGTCGGTTCACACGTGCCTTCGCCAACGAGATGGTTGCCATCGGCCGGTTCAACGCACCGACCGGCGTTACCGGCAGCACAGCGCCCGACCGTCCGGCCTTCGTCGTCGGCAACGGTACCAGCGACGACAACAGGAGCCACGCACTGCTATTGCTCGCCAACGGTGATCTGCGCATCACGGGTCCCATGAGAGTCGGCAGTTTCCCGTCCTCCACCGGCACCGGTGTATGCCGAACCACGAACGGCACGCTGGCGGCGTGCAGCTCCAGCACCCGCTACAAGGACGACATCACCGAACTAGACCCGGCCGACGCCTCACGGCTGCTCGCGCAGCTGCGCCCGGTGAGCTTCCGCTGGCAGGACTCCGAACTCGAGGACATCGGCCTCATCGCCGAGGAACTCGCCGAGATCGAACCGCGCCTCATCACCTACAACGACGAGGGCGAGATCGAAGGCATCAAGTACCGCCACCTCAGCGCCGTCCTCATAGCCGCACTGCAAGACCTGCAGAGCGACTACCGCGATACCGTCGCCTCCCAGCAACGCGAGATCGAAGCCCTCACGGCACAAGTGGCGACACTGGAGCAAACGGTCACGACCCGCCTGGCCGCCTTGGAGCAACTCGCCGCGAGCGGACCCAGCCAGCGTTAGCGGCTCCTCAACACGCCGGCGCCCACGACCATCAACTGTCCTGCCTGGCCAACGGGTCTAGCTCCGTCACTTCAGCATCATGGCGCAAGTGATTCGCGGGGATTCGCGACGTTCCTGACTCATCATTGCGGAGGTCGCCGTTGACATGATAGCGTCGCGCACACAGCGTTGTGATAACGCCCTTCTCTGCGAAGTTGCGGGGTATCACCAACGCTCAAGGTGTCCCGCTCGACAGATGCCCGACTAGGGCACGTGAACGAGGAGCACGTTCCGGTAGTGATCGAGAAGGACATAGCGGGTTCATCGTTTCGAGACACCGAGGGTGCGCCGCTGCTCAGGCGCGTCACCAGGTTCCCATCGTCGATGACAGGCGCGAGCAGCGCAGGCCAGCACACACCCTTTCGCGAAGGAGAGTGAGATGAATGGTTGAGAAGACATCAGGGCAGAGGTTCTTCGACGAGCACATGGCGTAC
>SKSV01000415.1 GCA_007122815.1 Trueperaceae bacterium
CGCCGGAGCCATGCTGGCGCTGGCCGGCGCCGAAGACGTCTCAGCCTCCTTCCTCGCCGCCGTCGTGGAGCTGGTCCACGCGGCATTGAAGCGCACGCACCTGCACGCTCGGTTGGCGGAGAAGGAGCAGCAGCGCTCGCGGCTCCTGCGGGCCGTGCTGTCGGCGCAGGAGGAGGAGCGCGGACGGATCTCGCGTGACCTGCACGACCAGATCGGGCAGTCGCTCACGGCGTTGCTCCTGGGGCTCGACCGGAACTTGGAGGAGCCCGACACCGCCGATCTCGCGAAGCTGAAGGACATTGCCGCGATCGCGCTCTCGGACGTGCGCCGCATCGCTCTCGACCTGCGGCCCTCCGTGCTGGACGAACTCGGCCTGGAGGCCGCACTGCGGCGCCTCGCGCGCGACATGCTCGAGCGCTACGGGGTCGACGTGCGCGTGCTGGTCACGCTGCCCTCGCGTCTGGGTCATCAGGAGGAGACCGTGCTCTACAGGGTGGCGCAGGAGGCGCTTACGAACGTGGTCCGCCACGCCCGCGCTTCCTCGGCGTCGGTGGTCGTTACCGCCTCGCACGGCGGCGTTCAGCTCGTGGCCGAGGACGACGGGGTCGGCTTCGACCCCGCGAGCCTGTCAGCCGCCGAACAGGTCGGCCTCATGGGCATGCGCGAGCGCATAGAGCTCCTCGGCGGCAGCCTCCGTATCGAGAGCGCGGCCGGGGAGGGATGCTCGGTGTACGCCCGGCTGCCGAGCCGTCCCGCGTGAGCGCTTCACCGCGCCGCCAGCCAGCCTCGAGTACCGAGTCGCGGGTGACCCTCTTCCTGGTAGACGACCACGCCATCGTCCGCGCCGGTGTCAAGGCGCTGCTGGCTCACCACGACGGACTCGAGGTGGTTGGGGAGGCCGAGAGTGGCGAGGAGGCGCTCGCCCGCGTGCCTGAAGCCGCCCCCGATGTCGTCTTGCTCGACCTGTCGCTGCCGGGCATGAACGGCATCGAGACCGCCCGGGCGCTCAAGCGCGCCGTGCCAGGGGCTCGTCTAGTGGCGCTCTCCATGCACGAGGACCCCGAGTACGTGCAAGGTTTCTTGGAGGCCGGTGGCAGCGGCTACGTTCCCAAGAGCTCGCTCGAGACGCAGCTGGTCGACGCGATCTTGGCCGTCGCCCGAGGCGAGTACTACGCCCCCGCGAAGCTCCTCGCCGAACTCGCGCGGGAGATGGCGCACGCCGATCCGTTCAGGCACGTGAAGCTCACCGGCCGCGAGCTGGAGGTCGTGACCCAGATCGCCGAGGGCAACACTTACCGCGAGATCGCCGAGGCGCTGGGCATCTCCGAGAAGACCGTGGCTACCTACCGGGAGCGGGCCTCAGAGAAGCTCGGCGTGCGCAGCCGCGCCGAGCTGGTGCGTTGGGCGCTCGAGCGGGGTCTGGTCGGCTGAGCAGCCGGCGCGCGCAACTCGCCCGCCCCGAGCTCAGAGCCGGCGCTCGCAACTCGCCCGCCCCGAGTTCAGACCCGGTGCGAGCTCAGAGCCGGTCGAAGGACTCCACAGCAAGCACGAACACGATCGCGCCACCCACGGGGACCTCCATGGGCTGGCTGGCGAAGGCTCCCTCCACTGCGTGCAGCGGCGATCCCGCAGTGACGACCTTGGTGCGCTCGCGGCAGTTGGCGTGGATTATCTCCTTGACGCTCGTCACGTCACGGTCCTCGACGCCGATCAGCAAGGTGGTGTTGCCCTCGCGCAGGAACCCGCCGGTGGAAGCGAGCTTGGTCGATTGGTGGCCCTGCTCGCGCAACGCATGCTCGAGCTTGCCGACGTCCGCGTCTTGCACGATGGTCAGCAGCAGTTTCACGGTGCGCGCATGGTAGCAGACGGCGCTCAGGCGCGTATGAGGTGCACGGCTAGGGTGTCGGGACAAGCTGCCAGAAGTCGTGCGGTACGCTCGCGTGATGTGGCGCTCCAGCGCCCGGAACCTACGGGCCCGCACGGCCGACGCCGCCGACTCCGGGAGAACGATGTGAACCAGAACGACCTGACCCTCACTCGCGAGAAGCACGCGCAGCTCGACGCTCTGCTCCCTTCCTTGCCGGCTGACGCCTGGCTGGTCCTATGTCGCGAGGGCAGCGACCTCTCGACGCTGCTCTTCGCAGGTGAACCGATGGTTGGTCTCTCGGCCTTCCTCTTCACCCGGAGCGGGCGCAAGGTCGCGCTCGTGGCAGATTACGACCGCATGGGCATCGAGGCTCCGGGAGTCTTCGATGAGGTCGTCGCCTACGGGCGCGAGGGCCTCCCGCAGCACCTCCGCGAGGCCGTGCGGCAGATCGCCCCGACCACCTTCGCGCTCAACCAGCACGTGGACGACTACCTCCTCGACGGCTTGACCGTCGGCCTGCTGAAGAAGCTCCAGCAGATCCTGGGGGACGACACCATCGGAGCCCGTGCGGTCTCCTCGGCCCCCGTGCTGGAGCCGTTGCGGGCACGCAAGACACCCGAGGAGCTGCGCCGCATCACGCGCGCGGTTCAGCTCACCCAGCAGCTGCACGAGGAGGCTGGCCGCTTCATGCGCAGCGGCATGAGCGAACGCGACGTGGCCGAGTTCATCAAGGGTAGGCAGCGCGAGCTGGGCGTCACGCACTCGTTCAGCGATGGCGCCGCGGTGATGACGGGGCGCGCCGGACTCGGTCACCGCAGCGCCGGCGATGCCCCGCTCACGCCGGGCGACACCGTCGTCATCGACATGGGGGTCTACGTCGAGGGTTACACCAGCGACGTCATGCACACCTACTACGTGCTCGGCGAGGGCGAGGACGCTCCGCCCGCCGAGGTGCAAGCCCGCTTCGACGCAGCCATGGCGGCGGTCCGCCGCTCGGTCGAGGCGATGCGTCCGGGGGTCCGCGGTTTCGAGGTCGACGCCATCGCCCGAGCGACGCTCGAGGAGCGCGGTGTCGAGCCTTACAGCCACGCCCTGGGTCACCAGATCGGGCGCACCGTTCACGACGGCGGCACCACCTTGGCGCCGCTGAGTGAGCGTTACGGGCAGCGCGGTGCCGGCGCGCTCGTCGTCGGCGAGGTCTACACCGTCGAGCCCGTGGTGCACGGCCTGACGGACGTCAGCGGTCACCCCATCGGACCCGAGCAGGACGTGGTCGTCACGGAGGAAGGGGCGCGCTACCTGTCCACTCCGCAGAGCGAGCTCACGCTGGTTCGGTGAGTCGCTGAGGGGTACGCTGCTAAGGTGAGCTCGAGGTCGCGATGCTGAAGTACGTGGTACGGCGACTCTTCTCGTTGGTCTTCATCCTGCTTGGCGTCTCGATAATCGTCTTCCTGCTGGTGCACCTGGCGCCGGGCGATCCCGTGCAGATCATGCTGGGTGAGGACGCCACCGAAGCAGATGTGGAGCGCTTGAACCGCATCTACGGCTTCGACCGTCCGCTCCCGGTCCAGTACGCGATCTGGCTCGGCAACGCGTTACGGGGCGACCTGGGCACGGGGATCCGTTCCCAGCTGCCCGTCTCGACCCTGATCTTCGAGCGCATGCCGGCCACCATCGAGATGGCGCTCTGGTCGCTCGTCCTCGCCGTCGGCGTAGGCATACCGCTGGGGGTGATCTCGGCGGTGAGGCGCAACTCCTGGGTCGACTTCGGCTCGATGTTCGCGGCGCTGATCGGGGTCGCGGCCCCCAACTTCTGGGTCGGCCTGATCCTCCTCTCACAGATCGCACTCCACGTGCCCTGGCTCCCCATCGGCTCGCGCGGTCCTAGCTTCCCGGACGCCATGTGGGCCATCCTCACGCGCCTCGATTTCGTGGTCTTCTGGGACCACTTCCGCTACGTCCTCCTCCCGGCCCTGGCGCTCGGTACCTCGATAATGGCGCTCATCACGCGCCTGACGCGCTCCAGCCTGCTCGAGGTGTTGGGACGCGACTACGTGCGTACCGCCAAGGCGAAGGGCCTCCGACCCATCAAGGTCGTCTACGGTCACGCGCTCAAGAACGCTCTGCTCCCCGTGATCACGGTTGTCGGGGTGCAGTTCGGGGCGTTGTTGGGCGGCTCCATCGTGATCGAGGTCGTGTTCGCTTGGCCTGGCGTCGGGCGCCTGATCGTCAGCGCCATCAGCCAGCGCGACTTCCCGGTAGTCCAGGGGAGCGTGTTGATGCTGGCGGTCGTGTTCGCGCTCGTCAACCTGCTGGTGGACCTCTCGTACAGCCTCGTCAACCCGAGGATCCGTTATGGCTAGCGTCTCCGGCATGCCCACGCTCGAGCGCCGCCGCATGAACCCTACGCTCCGGCGCGCTCTTCGCAACAAGAGCATCATGTTCGGCTCGGTGATCATCCTCGCTCTGGTGGTCATCGCGGCCATCGGTCCCTGGATCACGCCCATGGACCCGCTGCGCCAGGACATCTGGGAGCGCTACGAGGCCCCCCAGGGTTTGTGGGTCGAGGGCCAGTTCAACACCCGCTACATCCTCGGGGCCGACGAGCTCGGCCGCGACCTCTTCTCGCGCCTGATCGTGGGAGCGCGGGTCTCGCTCTTGGTCGGGTTGATCGCCACGGGCATCTCGCTCGTGTTCGGGGTGA
>SKSV01000002.1 GCA_007122815.1 Trueperaceae bacterium
AGCCGGCGGCATGGTGTACGCGAGCCGAAGCATGGGTACGCGATCCGGGTCGTCACGTTGGCCGTCGTAGGAGAACGCCCGGCGGAGACTGTTCCCGCCGTCACCCGTGATGGTGAACGCGACGGAGTGGCCCGACTGCCAATCCGGCAGTTGCACGACCTCGTTCAGGATCGGGGTGAGATCGGGCGTCGCGTAGCGCTCACGCGATGTCCACGGCTCTTCGATTACCCACGACACCGACGCGGCGGTCGCAGGCCGTGACGAGATTGCGAAGGTGCCCGTGAAGAACTCGTCCTGCGGGAACGGTGCCGGATCGACGGCGCGCTCGCCCCGGATCGTGAGCCTGAGTGCACCGGATGTGTGTCCATCGGCTGTGAAGAGGATGTTGGCCTGCTGCACCTGCGCGTCCGGTGGCAATTCGATGTCCGTGAAGCGGATTCCGACGATCTGCTGTGCGTGGTTCGGGTCGAAGGCGAGATCGAGATCGCTGCTGGTGTAGTAGCTGAAGCCACGCGGATAGCGTTCGGGGTCGCGGTCGGAGTCGCCAAGGAACTCCTCGCCGTCATCCTCTCCAGACCGGACTGGGACCTCGAGCACGCCTTGCTGCTCTCCTCCGACTTCGGTCGCGCCCAGGATGAAGGGCGGCACGTCGATCACGACCGGCGGCACGTCGTCAATCGTGTACGACACGCTGCGCGTGGTCTCGCTCGTGCCGATCGGCTCCAGTCGTAGCGAGCTCGCACCTGAAGCCGTCAGGTCGAGGACGTCACCATCGCTGGCGACTGCGATCTCGGAGCCCGTCTCAGCGTCCACCACGCGAAGCGCAGTGAGCGCCGCGGGGGTGCCCTGCGCGCTTGCGGCCGGGAGCACCAACGACATTGTCGCAACGAGCCAGACGATGACGGCGAGCACGCGGTGCCGGGGGACGTAGCGGGACGAGGTGAACAGTATGGGCATTGGTACCTCACCTTCCGCGGAAGCGGATCGAGTCGGGCGGAGTCGCTGGCCGGAAGCGGTCCAAGGCAGATGGGCGACCCATCGCGCGTTCTCTGAGCGTACCGGAACCTCCTACCGAGTGCGCGTGACCGCAGTACGACGGTTACCGAGCACTCGTGACGGTTCACGCGTGCGATATCCGTACGATGAGACGGTCGTCGCTACGAGTACCCTGTGTCGGGAGGTGGCCATGACCTTCGAAGCCACGGGACTCAGCGGCGCCTACGTGATCGAACTCGACGCCTATCGTGACGAGCGCGGGTTCTTCGCGCGTGCCTTCTGCCAGCGCACGTTCGCCGAGCGTGGGCTGGAGAGCGTGATGGTGCAGGGGAACCTGTCGTTCAACCTCGAGGCCGGAACGCTGCGAGGAATGCATTACCAGGTGGCGCCTGCGGAGGAGGCGAAGCTCGTGCGCTGTACACGGGGCGCGATCTTCGACGTGATCATCGATCTGCGGCCATCCTCACCGACGTACTTGCGGCACGTGGGCGTCGAGCTCAGCGCCGATAACCGACGGGCTCTGTACGTGCCACCGTTGTTTGCGCATGGCTTCCAGACGCTTGAGGACGATGCGGAGGTGTCGTATCTGGTGAGCGCCTTCCACGATCCGAGCGCGGAGCGTGGCGTTCGCTACGATGATCCGACGTTCGCCATCAGTTGGCCACTCCCGGTAGCCGTGACGTCAGCGAAGGACGCCGGCTGGCTGCCGTACACCCCTCGATAGTGCCGACAGGCGCGATGCGGCCAGTCTCATGCGTCGCCGTCGCCTTGGCTGTGCGTGAGCGCGGTTCGCTCCGCTGCGCGGTGTCCACGCGCGATGCCATGAAGCCAGACGTTTCTACCGCGCTGGCGATTGCCGCCACCGTGTCGTCGGCCACCTCGTCGTCGGCGTCACAGACGGCTCAGGTGTGGGACGGGTACGAGCCGAGCGCCCACGTCGAGATCGAAGGCCGGGCGGGACCCGAGGATCCGCGCCGCGTCGATCGACACCTCGGTCGTGGCAGTTGGCAGCAAGGCGACCCGCTTGGTGCAGGCGCGTCGGTACGGCAGCGCAGTGAAGGGCAAAGGCCGCTTGCGGGGCCCGAGCCGCGCAACGAAGGGGCGCAATTCAGGCATGTGGATGAGATGAGAGGGCGGGCCAGGCTCGCTCTGGTGCCTGGCCACGCGCGCGAAGGGTGACGGTCGCCTCGACGAGTGCACCGATGCCGAGCGGACTCGTGCACACCCGATCAGATCACCCGCTGGTGGATCGTGAAGGCGGCTGGGTTCGGCACCCGGTGCCACATCTCGCGCCGGGGTGGCCCCGCGCGCAGGAGCTCGGGGACGGTCACGAAGCGCAGGTCGGAGCGTCGACGCAGGAACACCTCCAACGCGTCGATCATCGCAGCGCGCGACCGGTAGCGCTGATCGCAGACCGCGTCGTGGAGCATGATTATGTCGCCGGGCTTGGCGCCCTCGCTGAGGGTGCGGTGCATCTCCTCGCTGGGGCGGTCCTGCCAGTCGTTCGCGTGCAGGTTGCAGGCGATGACGTCGTAGCCCAGACGCCAGCAGTCGTACCGTGATGCGAGGTCCTGCACGAGGTACGGCGGCCTGAACAGGGCGCGCTCTTGCGGGTACGGTGCGAGCGCCGCGGCGCAAGCGCGGAGCTCGCGTCGTCGTTCGGCACGACTCACGAGCGGGAACGGGGGATGGAGGAAGGTGTGGTTCCCATGTGCATGACCGGTCGCGTGGGCGCGTTGCATGAGGTCGGGATGCAGTTCGACGTACTTCCCTATCACGAAGAACGTGGCCTTGGCGTCGTAGGTGTCGAGCAGATCGAGCACCTGCGGTGTCCAATGCTCATCCGGCCCACCATCGAAGGTGATGGCAGCGATCGGCTCGGACGTGACGACCGATGTGACGGTCCCGAAGGTGCCGCGTCCGACCATGGCGCCGACAGTGCTTGTGCTGAAAGCCTTCTCTGCCCGTCGGTAGCCACTCCTGAGCGCACGCCGCACGAGCGATGGTCGGTGTCCACGGATGGGATCGTTCATCGAGTCTCCTGTCCCGCGTCGCGACGGCCGAGCGTCGTCTGCCGCGAGCGCCTGCGCACCGCTCAGAAGAACTCCTGTGCGACCAACTCGACGGTGGCCAGGTTCCAGAGGAGCTGCGACTGAGGGTTGCTGGCGATGAGGTCGTCGACGTAGCGCTGGTCGATCAGGTCCTTCCACGCGTAGGTGTTCTGGTCGAAGAACGCTCTCCACATCTCGGGTCGTCGACTGCTGACCACGAAGTATTGCGGATCGAACGTACTTCCCGAGCGCGCGCGTCCGGGCCTGAGCACGCGCCCACCCGTCAAGCGCCACAGCTTCGACGCTGCCCGAGGCAGGACACCCTTGCGCGCATGGTCGGCCAGGTACTTGATCGAGGCGACGTGGGGCGCGTTCTCTCGGGTGATCAAGGGCATGAAGCGAGCGGGCAGGGTGCCGTCTCTCAGTAACAGCAGCGACGAGCGCACGAGCGTGGCGTCGACGAGTGGCAGCCAGTACCACGCGATCGGGTACTTGATCGCCATGACGTTGTACCCCCAGATCGAGCATCGCCGCTGCCAGTAGAACACCTTGGCCCACGCCGACTCGTGGTGATGCGCACCGAAGACGTCGGTGGTCACGTCATCGGCCGTGGCGATGCCGTCCGCGAGGAGCTCCGTCGCGGAGGCGTGATGCGTCAAGCTCTCGCTCACCCTGGTGAGGAGCTTGCTTCGAGTGGCGGGAACGGCGTGCGGCAACCCCGTCTGGAGCCCGTTGAAGAACTGCCTGTCCTCGCTGAACACGGGCAGCGCACTTAAAAAGAAGCGCTCCCAGTGCAGCCCCTGCCTGATCGTCTCCAGCCCCTCGCTCAACCGCAGCCAGCGCTTCGCGAGGTCGCTGTGTGCCAGAAGCACCGACAGGCGGTCCTGCTCGAGGGTGTCGACCGTGTGCTCGAAGCCGAACGCGTCCGCCAGGGCCCGTGCGATGCGCACCTCGAGCGAACCAGGGCCTCCGCCCGTGTACGCAGGCACCGTGCCGCCGCCCCGCACGATCGCCGCACCGATGCAGCGGCTGTCCTCACCGCCGGTCAGCTCGAGGACGGGGTTCGTGCTGTAGCGCAGCTGACGCGCCGTGCGAGTGACCAGCGCCTCAGCGCAGGCTCGGGCGGCAGCCTCGACATCGAGCGTCTCTGCGGCGTCCGTGAGGAGGTACGCGCTCTCCGAGAGGTACTCCGTCGGGGTCGGCGCGGCGCCGCGCCGAACGAGGAGCTGCTGGCGTGTTCCGATGCGCGTCGTCCCGCGGAAGAACGTACCGCCCGACACGTGGTACGAGGACGTCAGGAAGAGCGTGGCGCTGTCGCGGTCGAACTGGGCCTGGGCGCCCACCAGTCCGAAGAGCGGCGCTGCGCGGCTCCCGCATGCCCAGCCGTTCACGCCGGGGACCAGCCACAGCGGAGGGCACATGGTGTCTCCGGTCGTGATGCACACGCGTTCGTCGGCCTCGTCCCAGCTGATGAGGACGAAGCTCCCGGTGAGGTTCCCTACGCGTGCTGGATCGTGG
>SKSV01000208.1 GCA_007122815.1 Trueperaceae bacterium
ATCTTGGTGGTCCCGATGTCGAGTCCGACGATGATCCGTTCGTCACTCATGGTGCGCTGCTCACTCCCCAGGGATAGACGGCCACGCGCCCCCCTCGTTGACTCTCGAAGGCCGACCACTGCGCTCGTAGGGCCTCCACGCTCGGGGTGACGAGGACGGCGTTGGCGAGCTCGAGCTCGAACCCTTCCGGCGTGTACGTTATCACCTCGACACCGTAGTCCGTCAGCATCGCCAGCAGTTCCAGGGCCTCGTCGAGGCGCGGCGTTCCCCAGCCCTCGAGTCGGGGCAGGGTGTCGTGCACCGCTGCCGGCACTGACGGCAGGGCGGTGGCGTCGATCGCCCAGCTCGTCTCGCCGTCGCTGAGCACTGGTTCACGCTCGACAACCACGATGGCGATGGTGTCCGGCCAGTGGCGGGTGACCCTCGCGTTGAGCACCCACGGGTCCTGAGCCAGAGCGCGCACCCGGTACCTCGTCACCCAGAGGAAGGGGTCGCCTGGAGCGACGTTGGCGAGGCTGAGCACCTGCTCACGCGAGTGGTGAACGTTTCCGAAGACCTCGACTCGCTCCACCCTCGGCCAGAGCCAGGTGCCCACCAGGATGATCACCAGGGCGATCGCGGCGCTGACGCTGAGTACCCGCACCCTATTCTCCCCGCTGGCTCCGCTCGTCGGCGGCTTCGGGCGTGCGCTTCCAACCGGTGTGGGGCTGGTCGCCGCCCGGCAGTCCCCAACGCCGCCACTCGAGCTCTAGCCTCTCGCCGACACGTTCCCGCACGGCACTTAGGAGCGCCAGCACGTCGCTGGTGCTGGCGTTGCCCAGGTTCACCACGAAGTTCGCGTGTTCAACGCTGACCATCGCGTCACCGACGCGAAGCCCCTTGCAGCCCGCGGCGTCGATGAGGCGGCCGGCGCTGTCCCCGGGTGGGTTCTTGAAGGCGCAGCCGGCGGACTTCACCTTGGGTTGCCCCTTGCGCGCGGCGTCGACCTCCGCCATCAGGCTCTGGACCCGCGCGGTGGTGGAGGGGGTGAGGCGGAGGCGAGCGCGCATGACGACCGCGCCCGCCGGGAGCCGGCTGTGCCGGTAACCGAGTCCCAAGGCGTCGGCCGGCAACCGCTCGACTCTGCCCTCCACCATCAGCTCGACCTCTTGCAGGGTGTCGGCGAGACAGCCGAAGCGCGTCCCGGCGTTCATCACCACGGCACCGCCGAGCTGTGCCGGCACCCCGAGCAGCCCTTCGAGGCCGGAGAGCCCGGCGTGGGCTGCGCGCCGGACGAGGCCCGGTACGCGCGTCGCGGCGCCGAGCCACACGTCCACGCCGTTGCCGAGCGCGCCTGGGGTGGCGAAGGACGGGCCCAGGCGCACCACGCGAGCGTAGAGCGCTTCGTCGCCGACGAGCAGGTTCGAGCCACCGCCCAGCACGTAGTAGTCCTCGGCCGTGGCGGCACGCAGTTCGGCCTCGTCGTCGACCGTCCAGACCTCGGCCTCGCCCCCGACCTTGAGCGTGGTGAGCGTCGACAGCGCCACGCGCCGCGGCTGCGGGGCGTCCGCGCTCACGAGGATCGCTCCCGAGGAGCGGCTGGAGCGTCGGCGGCTCCGCTGCCGACGAGCGCTTCCGCCACCCGCCAGACGTCGCCTGCCCCCAGCGTGAGCACCAGGTCGCCGGCTTCGAGCGTGTCGCGCAGGTAGGCGACCACGCTCTCCAGGTCGTGATGCGCGGCGCTCGTGCCGCGCGCGCGCAGGTGCTCGACGATGAGGTCCGCCGAGACGCCGTCGATGGCTCGCTCTCCCGAGGCGTACACGTCGAGCACGAGCACCTCGTCGGCCAAGGCTGCCGCCTCCGCGAGTGCTGGCCAGTGGCGTGCGGTGCGCACCCAACGGTGCGGCTGCAGGACCGCCCTGACGCGCCTGCCACTGGTCCTGGCGGTCGCCAGGGTGGCGCGCACCTCGGTGGGATGGTGGGCGTAGTCGTCTACGACCAGCGCCCCGTTGACCTCACCCCAGCGCTGCCAGCGCCTGCCAACGCCACCGAACCCGGCCAGGGCCGGAGCCAGCGCGGGCGCGTCCAGCCCGGCGAGGTCGACGGCCGCTAGGGCTGCTGCGGCGTTGAGCACGTTGTGTTCTCCAGGGATCGACAGCACGGCTTCCGCGACCCGGTTCGAGGGGAGCCGCAGGCGGAAGCGGCTGCCTTCGGCCGCCAGCTCTACGTCGAAGACCTGGTAGTCGGCGCCCGGGTGGGTTCCGTAGCTCGCCGCGCCGGGGTGCCAGCCGATGAGCTCCTGCAGGCCGGGCCAGTCGAGGCAGTACAGCGCCCTTCGTGCGGAGCCCGCGAAACGCTGCATCGCCCCCTCGAGGTCGTGCATGCTGGCGTGGTAGTTGCGCCTCTCCTCGAACTCACCGGCGACGTGGTCGTCCTCGAGGTTGGTGACCACCGCAACGTCCGAGCGCAGTAGGGCGAAGCCGGGGTCGGACTCGTCTACCTCGGCCACCAGGTGTGGGCCGCGGCCGAAGCGGACGTTGTGAGGCAGCCCCACCAGGCTCGCGCCGATCTGCACGCTGGGGTCGACCCCGGCGGCGATCGTCAGCGTCGCCACCAAGCCGGTGGTGGTGCTCTTCCCGTGGGTGCCGGTGATGCCGATCGCCGTGCGCCGCTCGAAGAGCTCGGCGAGGAGCCCTATCCGCGGCATCACCTTCAAGCCCAGAGCGTGGGCGTGCAGTACCTCGGGATGGTCTCGCGGGACGGCCATCGTCGTGACCAGGGTGTCGACGTCGTGATCGAGGTGGTGTGGGTCGTGGCCGTGCCACACCTGCAGGCCCAAGCGCCTCAGCGAGCGGGTGGCGGGTCCGTCGACCGCGTCGCAGCCGCTCACGCGGTGCCCCTCGGCGTGCCACCAGCGCGCCAGCCCTTGCATGCTGACGCCGCCGATACCCATGAAGTGGAGATGACTCATCGAGCGGCCTTTCGGGAGTCGGTCAGCAGGGGCCAGACCGTCTCCAAGAGCGTTTCGGTGCCCCCGGCGGGGCTTCGAGCGAGCTGCGAGCGGCGGGCCGCGCCGCGCCGATCGTCGTCCAAGAGCGCAACCCACGCCTCGAGCAGCTCTCCTTCTTCCCCCTGGGGCACGCACTCGCCGGCGCCCGCACGCTCCAGCGCCTCGGCGTTGTGGCGCTGGTGGTCGTCGGCGGCGGACGGGAGCGGCACCACGATCAGGGGGACCCCGTGGTACGCGGCTTCGGCGAGCGTGCCGTAACCCCCGCGCGTGATGGCGAGGTCGGCCGCGGACCAAGCGAGGCTAGCATCCACGAAGCCTGCTACCTGGTACCTCTCTCGCTCTCCGACCTCTTCCCGCACGCTGCTCACCCACCTAGGGCCGGTCGCGTGAAGGACCCAGACGCGCTCGTCGAGCTCGGCGACGCGGGCGCTGACGCGCGGGATCGCACGGTTGAGCGCCAACGAGCCTTGCGAGCCTCCCATCACCAGCGTCAAGAGCGCTTCCTGGGGCACCCCCAGGGTCGTCCTGGCGGCCGCCCGCGCCACGCGCTCCTCGCGTACGGGGAAGGGCACTACCCGGGTGTTCGCGTGCGGCAGCCGCTCCGCCGCCTCGCGTTGGCACACCACCACCAGGCGAGCGCGCCGCGCGAAGGCTCGGGTCACCAGGCCGGGGACCGCGTTGGTCTCGTGCAGCGCGAGCGGCGTGCGGGTGAGGAGAGCGGCGGCGCAACCCGGGAACGCCGCGAACCCGCCGAAGCCCATCACCAGGTGAGGACGCCAGCGCCGCAGCAAAGCGATCGCACGTGTGACGCCCGCCAGGCTCCGGAACGGCGCGCGCGGGTCGGGGCGCTGGCGGTCGTACTTGCCTGCAGGCACGCCGCTGAAGGTGAGCCCGGCGTCCGCTACCATGCCTTCCTCCATGCCGCCCTCGGTTCCGAGCACGAGGACCTCGGCGCCACGTGTGATGGCCGCGCGCGCGAGGGCCACGGCGGGGTAGACGTGCCCGCCGCTCCCCCCGGTGGCGAGCAGCAGCCTCGGTGCTCGAGCCTGCATGGCCGTCACAGGTCCGCTCCACGCTCGCGCGCCTCGCGGAACGCGGCGTGGATGAAGCCGGTGGCGATCGACACGGAGACCAGGCTGTTGTAGCCGTAACTGACGAAGGGGAGCGGCACGCCGGTGACGGGCACCAGCCCTGCCGCAACCAGGAGGTTGAGGGCCGCCTGGCCGCCTATGTAGGCGCAGGCTCCGGCTGCGAGCAGCGCCCCCGGACCGCGCGCCGCTGCGGCGATCCGTAGACCGCGGGCGACGAGTAGCCCGAAAGCCGCGACGAGCGTGAGCATGCCTATGAGGCCGAGCGACTGGCCGACCGAGACGGCGACCATGTCGGTAGAGGCCTCCGGCACGTTCACGGGCCGGCCGGGTCCGATACCGAGCAGGCCCGCACGCGTGAGGGCGGCGCGGGCGCGGGCGGCTTGGAAGCTGGTGCCCTGCACGTCGACCTGGTCGCCCCAGAGGTCCGAGAACCCGGTGATGCGATCGGCCAGGTAGCTGTACTGAGCGAGGTAG
>SKSV01000051.1 GCA_007122815.1 Trueperaceae bacterium
GAAGATCGCGCGCCGGCGCGGCGCGAGCGTGTGGGGGTAGCAGTCTACCCAGCCGAGTTGCGGTCCGGGCCAGAAGTCGGCCCGGTACCCTCGCCAGAAGTCGTAGTCGTCGGGCCTGGCGATGGTGTGGTCTTCGCCCGGCAGGTGGTCGAGCGCGAAGCACCAGCTGATGGCCTGCTGGTCCAGCGGCTCCGGCTCGCCCGGCAGCGCGTGGAGCTCACCCGTGTGCGCCTGGCTCTCGGCACCGACGACGTGCTCGACGCCAGCCAACGCGAGCAGGTCACCGAGCTCGGTGGCGTCGAGGACGTAGGCCGCCGAGATCACGCGCTCCTCGCCGCTCGACTCGTCGCGGAACGCGACGGCCTCGACGCGGTCCCCCTCGGTCCATGCCGAGACGGGCCGGTGGCGCAGCAGCACCTCGATCCGCCGGTGCGGGCGATGAGGGGCGAGCATCTCTTCGAGCGCGGCGAGCGCGACCCGGGGCTCGTGGCATAGGCTGCTGACGATGCCGAGCCCGGGGTTGAGACGGGGGTCGGCTCGGGCCGCGTCGGTCAGCGGGTAGTGGCGCCGGTAGTAGTCGCGGATGCCCTCGCGTAGGTGCCGGTAGCTCGCCGTGCCGGCGTGTTCCTCGATCCACGGGTGCTCGTCGGGCGGCACCGCCTGCGCGGTGAGCTGCCCACCGACCCAGTCGGTCTCCTCGGTCAGGATCACCCGCGCGCCCAGGCGAGCCGCGGCCAGCGCGGCAGCGACGCCGCCGAGCCCGCCGCCGACCACCAGGACGTCGGTTCGCCGCTCACGCATGGTCGCGTCCAGCGCGGGGCGAACGCTCCCGCCTCATCGTCGCGGCTGGGCCACCGGCCGCGCCCACCCACTCGGGCCATGGGCGGGACCTGCCGGTCATCTACCCGTCTCGATCGTCCAGGCCAGGACGTCGGAGAGCGGAGCCGTGGCCAGCCCGATAACGCGGTCGGCGGCGCCATAGTAGAGGTAGACGACCCCGTGCACGACCGGGTTGGCAGTGCCGAACACCACGTTGGGAACGTCGCCCTTGACCTCCCAGGGCTCCGACGGCTCCAGGATCGGCGCGGCGGGCCGCGCGAGCACGCGCCGCGGATCCTCGAGCGAGAGCAACGCCGTACCCATGCGGTAGATGTGGTGCTCGTCGTAGCCGTGGTAGAGCACCAGCCAGCCAGCCGGAGTCGGGATCGGCGGCCCTCCGGCACCTATGCGCTTGCCGTCCCAGAGACCGGGTCGCGGCGCGAGGATCTCCTCGTGGTCGGTCCAGGCGCGCAGGTCGTGGCTGAAGGCGAGCCAGATCGACGGTGGCCGGCGGTGGAAGGTCACGTAGCGACCGCCCACCCGCTCCGGAAACAGCGCGTGGTCCTTGTTGTCCTCGCCCTCCACCACCGGGCCTATCCGCTCCCAACTGATGAGGTTGTTGCTCACCGCGTACATCGGCGTGACAGCCGACGGCGCCGCTCCCGTGTCGGGATGCCTCCCCTGCCGGCCGTACGCGGTGTAAGCCATGTAGTAGCGCCCCCCGAGGGCGGTGACGCGGGGGTCCTCGACGCCACGCGCCTCCGCCTCGCCCGAAGGCACGAACACCGGTTCCTGCAGTCTGTTCCAGCGCACGCCGTCGCGCGACACCGCGTAGCCGATCCGCGACACGTAGTCGGTCCCCTGGGCACGGTAGAGCATGTGGAACAAGTCGTCCTCGAAGACCACGGCCGGGTTGAAGATGTTGAGCGCCTCCCAGTCGTTGAAGGGATTGGGGCGCAGGACCGGGCTCGCGGGATGGCGGGTGAGCCTCACGCCGACTCCGAGATCACGATGCGCGCCTCGAGGACGGTTCGGTGCGGCGCCGCGTCCTCGGCGACTCGCTGTAGCCCGTGGGAGAGGACCACGAGGTAGAGCAGGACAAGCGCGATGCCGATGGCTCGCCGCCACAGCTCGCCCTGCGCGACACCATCACGCAGGTGGCCCTCCAGGAACAGGACGAAGGCCATCAGCAGCGGCCCCAGGACGAGCATGGCGAGGTGGTGCAGCGCCGGTGCCAGGGCGCGTGCGCCGTAGTCTCGCTCCAGGAAGTACGCCAGGTCGATGAGGTTGACCCGCACCTGCAGCAGCCACCACAGGGCCAGGCTGGAGAGCGCCAGCCACAGGCCGTAACAGGCCACGTAAGCGAGGGCACGCCGCCCGCGCTCGCGGGGCGAGGCGCCGCGTCCAGTGTGTCGAGCCCCGCGACGCCGCCCCCGCTCAGGAACCGGGAGCCGCAGGGGTCCACGGGCCTGGGGATCGAGCAGCTCTCCGCGCCGAGCCGTCATGACACCAACATCGTAGACGACGAACCTCGACGAAGGTGAGAAGCCGCCCTCGGCCATGGTGCATGCGTTCAAGCGCAGCGCCGTAGGCCACCGACCGGTGGACGTTGGCTGCGCGCTGCAACCATGTGCGCGACCTCGTAGGCAGCGGCTGGCTGGCAACTTCGGGCGAAATCGCGTACCATTCCCGCAACGTTCGAGTCATCGCTCGGCCCGTGCCGCCAACTGGCGAGTGCCCAGTCCGAGGTCACGGGGTGCCGGCGTCGCGCGACCCGCGGGGAGCCAGGCCCAGGGCCGAGCGAGACAACGACGGTCGGCGCCCGCGCGACGCCGGCGAAGGGAGGGATGGCCGGGAGTGAGCAGGTATCCATCGTCCCCTCGAAGTGCGCGGGACGCTTTCGCGTTCCACCGAAGCGCACGAGCTTTGTGACGGAAGGAGACCCGATGTCGAACAGCTCCATCAGGCAAAGTTTCGCTCGCCTCGCATGGGCCCGGGCACTTGCGGTGTGCCTGCTCGTCGCCGCGTTCACGGCGGCGCAGGCCCAGCCGAGCGAGTTCTTCGAAGCCCCCATGCTCGCCGCGAAGGTGGCGGCCGGCGAACTGCCGCCGGTGGCGGAACGGCTTCCCGACCCCGAGCACCTGGTCGTGCTCGAACCCGTCGAGATGATCGGCCAGTACGGCGGCACCATCCGGACGCAGCACCCCGATCCCGGCATGGGCAACATCAAGATGAAGATGTACGACCCTGGCGTGCGCTGGAACCGTGACTACACCGAGTACGTCCCCGGACTGTTCCTCGGTTGGGAGTACAACGAGGACGGCACCTCTGTCACGTTCCTCATGCGCCACGGGCTGAAGTGGTCGGACGGTCACCCCTTCACCACCGAAGACATCCTCTTCTGGTGGGAGGACCTCGCGCTCAACGACGACTTCGGCGCCGTGACCAAGCCCTGGTGGGGGTTCATCGGAGAGGATCTCGCCGAGCTCGAGATCATCGACGAGTACACCTTCGCCTTCCACTACCCCGCACCGAACTGGAACGTCCCCTACGTCCTCGCGTCGGGCTTCTGGAACTTCGAGCCGATGATGGCGCCGAAGCACTTCCTCAGCCAGTTCCACCCCGATTACAACCCCGCGGTCACCGACTACGACGACCTCGAGACGATGAGGAACTGGCATCAGACCCCGGGGCACCCCACCATCTTCGCCTGGTACACGGTCTCCTACGCCCCGGGCGAGCGCGTGGCGTTCGAGCGCAACCCCTACTACTGGAAGGTCGACACGGCCGGCAACCAGTTGCCCTACGTGGACCGGATCGAGAGCACCGAGGTGCCCGACGGCGAGGTGCGGTTGCTGCGCGTCCTCGCGGGTGACGTCGACCTCGCCTTCCGCCAGGTCGACTCGCCCCGTGACCTGCCGGTGATCCTCGACAACGAGGAGCGCGGCGGATACCGCTGGCTCGAGGGCTGGATCAACGGCGCGGGCGGCTGGCCGATGATCGTCGTCAACCAGGACCACGTCCTCGACGATTACATACGGGACGTGCTGCGCGACAAGAACTTCATGCGCGGGCTGTCGCTGGCGGTCGACCGCGAGCGCGCCAACGAGGCCATCTGGTTCGGGCTCGGCACCGTGCAGCAGGCGACCATCACCGAGCAGTCGTGGCACTTCGACCCGCCTGAAGGCCGGCAGCTCTTCGAGGATTGGGCCGCCTGGTACGCCGATTACGACCCCGACCGCGCCAACGAGTACCTCGATGCCGCCGGGCTGGACGAGCGCGGCGCCGACGGTTTCCGTTTGCGGGCCGACAACGGTGAGCGCTTCGAGCTGATCCTCGACATCGGCGACTGGGGCGGCGCCGAGGTCAACGAAGAGGCCGCCGCGCTGGTGCAGGCCGACTGGCAGGCGGTCGGCGTGCGCGTCATCCTGAACCACGCTCCCACGACCGAGATCGGCCGCCGTTGGGACGACGGTCACAACATGGTGCGCTTCGTGCACATGGCCGAGATGGACCTGTGGACCTTCCCCGACTGGGTCTTCCCGGCAGGCAACGAGACGCGCGGTTGGCCGATGCAGACCCTCTACATCCGCACCGGCGGCGCCCAAGGGCACGAGCCGGGCGAGATCGTCAGCCGCCTCTACGACCTCTACCTGCAGGGTCTGGCCACCCCCGACGTCGAGGACCGGCACCCGTTCGTCTGGGACGCCATCCGGATCCACATGGAGGAGGGTC
>SKSV01000068.1 GCA_007122815.1 Trueperaceae bacterium
CGCGGTCCCGCGGCTTGGCGCTGGAGCGAGTTCGACGACGAGATGCTCGCCCGCACGGTCGCGGTAGGGCAAGCGTTCTCGCGGGTTCGTGCGGACCTGGCTGCACGCAAGCGCCGAGCGAAGCTCGTCGACTTCGGGGACCTGGAAGTCCATGCGCTTCGTGCGCTGGAGCGCCCCGAGGTGCGGAGCGCGCTCGGGCTGCGCTGGCGAGCGCTCTTGGTCGACGAGTACCAGGACACGAGCCCGGCGCAAGCGCGCCTCCTGGAGCTGCTGCGCGGCGACGCCGACCTGACCGTCGTGGGTGACGAGAAGCAGTCCATCTACGCCTTCAGGGGTGCTGACGTGCGAGCCTTCCGCACGGAGCGCGGCCGCCTCACCGCCGTGGGCGGCGCCGCGAGCGTCGCGCTCGATACCAGCTACCGCAGTCACCGGAAACTCGTGGACACCGTCAACGGCCTCTTCGACACGGTACTGGGGTCCGACGCGGCGCCCCTGCGCGCGTTCAGGCGTAGCAGCACGCTGCCTGGCCCGCACGTGCGCCTGCTGGAGCTCGACGCTCGCGGCGTAGAACCCGAGGAGACGGCCTTCGCCGAAGCGAGCCGGATCGCGCTCGAGATC
The DNA here is from genome assembly GCA_007122815.1 of Trueperaceae bacterium. Classification (GTDB taxonomy): domain Bacteria; phylum Deinococcota; class Deinococci; order Deinococcales; family Trueperaceae; genus CSSed10-48. Next base: position 619 of record SKSV01000068.1, read on the forward strand.
AAGGACCTACTCGACGCCGAACCGAGCCTCCGCGTAGACGACGGAGCAGGCCGCAGCCGTCCGCTGCGGGCTGGCGACGTCGCGGTGCTGGCGCGTTCGCGGGCATCGCTGGCGGTCTTGGAGGCGCTCGCGCCGGCGCTCGGCGTGCCCGTGCTCAACGCCGGAGGCGGCGACGTGTTGGCCACGCGCGAGGGACTCGACGCCTTCGCGCTGCTCGCGGCCGTCGTCGACCCTAGCGACGCGCCCGCCGTGCTCGCCACCCTGCGTGGCCCTTACGTGGCCGCCTCCGACCCGGCGATACACGCGCTGGCTCGAGCTGCGCGCGCCGCTAGCGGCGTCTGGTGGTCGCGACTCTCGGACAGCCCTGACGCGCGCCTGCAGGCTGGGGCCAGGCTCCTCGGCGACCTGCGCGCCCTCCACGCGCGCGGAGCCGGCACCGTGGACCTGCTGCGCGAAGCTGACGAGCGCTGCGCTTACAGCGCAGTCCTCGCCAACCTCCCCAACGCCTCGCGCAGGCTCGCGGACTACGGGGGCTTCGTCGCGCTGGTGGCGCAGCTGGAGGCCGGAACGGCGGACGCCTTCGCCTTGACGCGGCGGCTGCGGCGGTTGCGCGCAGCCGGCGTGAGGGTCCCGAGACCTCCGCTGCGCTCGCGCGACGCGGTGGCGCTGATGACCATCCACGGCGCCAAAGGGCTCGAGTGGCCCGTCGTGGTGATCGCCGACATGTCCCGCGCGAGCCGAGCTCAGTCCGACGAGGTCGTGGTCGACCCCGATCTCGGCGTCACACTCCGCTGGCGTGATGGCGAAGGCGGATGGCGCGAGCCATCACTGTTCCTGCTGGCAGAGGAGCGCAGGCGGCAGCGCGAGCTCGCCGAAGATGCGCGCTTGGCCTACGTCGCGCTCACACGAGCGCGCGACATCCTGATCCTCTCTTCCCGCTCGGGCTCCGGCGGTCTGCGGAGCCTCCTGGCGCCCGGGCTCGACGCGGCGAGCCTGGTTCCCGAAGTGACGAGCATCGCCCCAGGAAGTGTCCCGCCTTTGCCTCCCCTGCCCCCGACTCCCGTGGGCGTCGACGACACCGACAGGTTCTGGGCCGTAGGGCTCACGCCAGAGGCTCCCCCAGGCTCCGCCTCGCGCGACCACGGTCATCCGTCGCTAGTGGAGCCGCCGCTCCCGCCGCCTGACCCGTACGCCGACGCGCCCCTCTTCGCCGCCGAGGAGCGGAGCCCCACTCCGGCGACCTCGGCCGGCGCTTGGGAGAGGACCTTGGCCGCCTTGGCGAACCTCGACGAGGACGGCACGTGGCAGCGCGCTGCAGCCGTACTGGCCGACGCCGCGCTGCCAGCGCCCCACCTCGGAGACGTGCTCTCGCTCATGAGCTTGCCAGACGGCCGACGAGTCGAGGTACTCATGCGATGGCCGAGGGACACCTCCGGTAGATGGCTCGCTCTCGCTGCACCGGAGGACCTCGCTCACGAGGAGGTCAGGGTGGAGGAGGGAACCTTCGTGGCGCTCGACCCGCTCGACCCGGAGGCCAGCTTGCCGCGACTCAGGGCGGCGCTGGTCACAGGCGAGGGCCCTGGCGAGAGCCCAGGCACGAGCCCTGGCGAGAGCCCAGGCACGAGCCCTGGCGAGAGCCCAGGCTCTGACGGCGGCTACGGGTAGGCTGGAGGCGCATGCCGCGCCTGCTGCACCTAGCCGACCTTCATCTCGGTTGGATCCCGCGCGACCTGCCTCCCGCGGTGGCGGAGGCGCGTCGCGCGGCGCGGGACGCGCGCCTCGAAGAGGCGGTGGAGCTGGCGCTGGAGCGCAGGCTGCACGCCGTGCTGATCGTGGGTGACCTGTTCGACGACTTCGACCCAGCCAGCGACCTCGTGCGCAGCGTGCGGGAGGCACTCGAGCGGCTGACGAGCGCTGGCATCGCGGTGGTCACCGTGCCCGGCAACCACGACGAGTTGACCTACGCGAACTCCGTCTACCGCCGCGAGGCCTCGCGCTGGCCGGGCGTGCTCGTGCGTGAGCCGATGCCGGCCCACCTGGCGAGCTTGTCGCTGGCCGGCGAACCGTTCCAGGTTCACGGCCTCGCCTACGTCGGAGGTGTTACCGACGTCGCCGAGGCGATGAACCGACTGCCCCCACGCGATCGAGACGGCCGCCACCTCTTCCTGGCGCACGGCACTCTCACCAACACGACCGCAGAGGGCGCAGACGAGCGGAGCATGCCTCTACCGCCCGGCGTGCTGGCCGACGCCGGTTACGACTACCTGGCGCTCGGCCACCTGCACACCCCCAGCGAGCGACGCCTGGGAGGGAGCTTGGCCGTCTACCCCGGATGCGTCGGCGGGAAGGGGTTCGACGACCCGGGGTCCGATGCCTGGAGCATCGTCACCTTCACGCAGGCGGGCCCGCGCGTAGAGCGGGTGGCGATTTCCGGTCAGTCGCTCGTCGACGGGCAGCTCGACGTGAGTGACCTCGAGCACGAAGGCGACGTCGCTGAGGCCATCTCGGCACGCCTGGCCGGCCACGCCGGAGACCTGGTCAGGATCCGGCTCACCGGCGCGCTGCCCACCGAGCTCGACACTGACGAACTGACCGCGAGTTGCCGCGGCGAAGCCCTCTTCCTCCGCGTCGAGGACCACACCACCGCAGTGACCCCGTCGTTGCTCGACGCCTGGGGCGCCAGCCCCACGGTGAGGGGCGAGTTCGTGCGGCGCCTGCGAGAGAAGTTGGACGCCAGCCAGGACCCCGGTGAGCGCAGGCGCTTGGTACGTGCCTTGCGGATGGGACTCGACGCGCTCGGTGGGCGCCGATGAGCGCCGACCCGATCGCGGCAGCAGGGAGCGTGTCCAGCGGCTCACCGGGCCAGAAGGTGGTCTACGAGCGCCTGCGGCTGAGAGGCTTCGGGCTGCACCGCGACCTCGTGGCCCGCTTCCCACCAGCGCTCGGTGTTTGGGCGGCCCCCAACGAGGACGGCAAGACGACCGCGGCCCTCGGGCTCGCGGCCACCCTGTGGGGGACGCCCCACCGCAGCGATCCGGCTGTCGCCGGGTGGGCGCGCTACCGCTCCTGGCGAGGAGGTCCGCATCGTGGTGAGCTGACGTTGGTCGCTCGAGACGGGCTGCGGTACACCGTCGAGCGCGAGTTCGACACCCATCGCGTGCGGCTGACCCGGCACGAGGGCGGCTTGGACGAGGTGATCATCGATACCCACCACAACCCGGCGGCGAGGCTGGGGATCAGCCCTTTCGAGCGCTGGCTCCGCGACTCGCTCGGTGTCGTGGAGGCCGACCTCGTGCTGGCAACCGCGGTGTTGGCACAAGGCGACCTCGCCGGCGAGCCGCACCGGCTCGGTCAGGACGTTCAGCGGCTGCTGTCGGGAGCTGGAGGCGGCGGTGCGCAGGCCGCGCTCGAGCGGTTGGCAGAGGGGTTGCGAGAGCGCACGCGGTGGTTGCGCACGCTCGACCTGGGTCTGGCTGACCTACGGCAGCCACGTTCGCTGGAGAGGCTGGAGGCCGAGGCGGAGGAGCTGCGGCGCCGGGCTGAAGCTGGACGAACTGCCGCCGAGGGACTGCAGGCAGCGCGTGCCCGCCTCGCCGAGGCAGAGGCCGAGCACGCCCGAGCTGCTTCCGAGTCGCGCAGGGCGAGCGCAGCGGTCGAAGTGCGCCACGCCTGGCTCGAGGCTCGTGATCGGCTCAGGCGCGCGACGGAGAGGCTAAGCGCTGAGCAGCAGCGCCTCGAGCGAGCGCTCGAGTTGACACGCGAGCGAGCCGCGGCCGAGAGCGAGCTCCGCGCCCTGACCGGCGCACGCTTGCCTCCCGAGCACGCCGAACGGGAGGTGAGCGAACTCCGCGCCGCCGAGGCGGCCGCCGCCTCGGCGCGCCAGCGGGAGCGAGCCGCGGAGGCCGAGCTAGCAGC
>SKSV01000277.1 GCA_007122815.1 Trueperaceae bacterium
ACCGACCCGGGCGTCAAGGGCGACACCGTGTCCGGCGGCAGCAAGCCGGCCAAGCTCGAGACCGGAGCGAGCCTGCAGGTGCCGCTGTTCGTGTCACCCGGTGAGGTGGTGCGCGTGGACACCCGCAGCGGTGAGTACCTGGGGCGCGTCTGATGCGCCCCGCCGACGTCAAGCGCCTCATGGACGCCATGGCCGCGAGCGGCGTGCACGAGCTCGAGCTCGAGCACCGCAGCGAGGAGGGCGTGTGCGAGCGCGTCCGTTTGGTGCGCCACGAGCGGCCCACCACGGTCGCGTCCGAGGCCTCGAGCCTGTCGTCGGTGGTAGAGCGCTCTGGCGCTTCCCCTGAGGAGGGCAAGGAGGAGGCCGCAGAGGCTCCCGTCGCGCGCTCTCGCCTCGTCGACATCGTCGCGCCGATAGTCGGCACGTTCTACGCGGGGGCCGCGCCTGACGCGCCGAACTACGTCGCGGTGGGCGATCGCGTCCAGACCGGCACGGTCTTGTGCATCATCGAGGCGATGAAGCTGATGAACGAGATCGAGGCCGAAGTCGCCGGGACCGTCGTCGAGGTTCTCGTCAAGAACGAGGACCCGGTGGAGTACGGTCAGGTGCTGTTCCGGATCGACCCGAGCTGATCGGCCGCGGCCCCATGTTCAAGAAGATCCTGATCGCCAACCGTGGTGAGATCGCCTTGAGGGTACTCCGTGCCGCCCGTGAGCTGGGGGTGAAGTGCGTGGTGGCGTACTCGGAGGCGGACGAGGCCTCTCTGCCGGTGCTGCTCGCAGACGAGGCGATCTGCATCGGGCCTGCCGCATCGGCGGGGTCGTACCGGAACGTGCGCAACCTCCTCTCGGCTGCGCTCGTGACCGGCGCGGAGGCGGTTCACCCCGGTTACGGTTTCCTGGCTGAGAACGCCGAGTTCGCGGAGAAGTGCGAGGAGCACAACCTGGTCTTCATAGGTCCGCGGCCCGAGACGATCGAACGCATCGGCGACAAGGCGAACGCTCGGCGGCTGGCTCGCGCGGCGGGCGTGCCGGTGACCCCGGGCACCGAACCGCTCCCGGACCTGGAGGCCGCCGCCGCTTTCGCCGACGAGATCGGCTACCCCGTGATCATGAAGGCGGCTGCGGGTGGCGGTGGCCGGGGGATGAGGGTGGTGCAGTCTCCCGCCGACCTGGAGCGGAGCTTCGTGCACGCGCAGGAGGAGGCCAGGTCTTCGTTCGGCGACCCCGCGATGTACATGGAGAAGTACCTCGAGGAGCCCCGGCACGTCGAGATCCAGGTGTTCGGTGACGGCGAAGGCGAGGTGCTGCACTTCTTCGACCGCGACTGCTCCATACAGCGCCGCTACCAGAAGATGCTGGAGGAGGCCCCCTCGACGCTCGAGGACGACCTCCGCGCCGCGATCGCCGAGTCCGCCGTACGACTGGCGCGCCACATCCGTTACCGTGGCGCGGGCACGTGCGAGTACCTCGTCGACCGCGACGGGAACTTCTTCTTCTCGGAGATGAACACGCGTATCCAGGTCGAGCATCCCGTCACCGAGATGATCACGCGCTTCGACCTGGTGCAGGCGCAGCTGCGTCTCGCGGCCGGTGAGCGGCTCGCTGTCCGCCAGGAGGACGTGCGGGTGGAGGGACACGCCATCGAGGTCCGGGTCAACGCCGAGGACCCCGAGAAGGGTTTCAGGCCCTCTGCCGGTACCGTCAGCGACGTGCATTGGCCTGGGGGCCCAGGGATCCGGGTCGATTCGCACGTGTACTCCGGTTACCGCGTGCCGCCGCATTACGATAGCCTCATAGCGAAGATCATCGCTTGGGCCCCGACCCGGACCGAGGCGATAGCGCGCATGGAACGAGCGTTGCGCGAGACGGTGGTCGAGGGGATCGCCACCACCATCCCCTTCCACCTGAGGCTGTTGGACAACGCTTTCTACCGACGTGGCGCGGTGACCACTAGTTTCATCGCCAGGAGGATGATGTCGTGAGCGACCCAGCCGATCTCGAGCTCTCACAGGACGTGCTCTACGGTATCGCCCAGCTCGCCCTGGACCAGGTAGAGGGGGTGCGGCCCATCGCGCCGCCTACTCGAGTGGGTGAGTTCCTCACCGGCCGAAAGGCCAAGGGCATCCAGATCGAGCGCGACGCCGAAGAGGTCGAGGTGGCGCTCACCGTGGCGATGACATACGGCACGGAGATCCCGCGCGTAGCGAAGCAGGCGCAGAAGTCGGTCCGGGAAGCGGTGGCGAGCATGACGGGCCTGAGCGTGCGCAGCGTCGACGTCTTCGTGGAGGGCGTCGACGTGCCTCCGGCGATCACCAAGGCCGATCGTGTCGCGGCGATCGAGAAGGCGAAGAGCAGCTCCCGTTCGCGCACGAGGACTGGTAAGGGCCGATCGCGTGGCTAGGCGCCGGGCCCGTGAGCTCGCCTTCCAGGCGCTCTTCCAGTCAGAGCGGGGCGGTTCGGACGTGCTAGACGTCTGGGACGAGCTGCGCGCCGAGCTGGTGTTGGATGACGATGACACCTACGGTGATGGGCTCGACGCCGAGACGGTGCAGATGGCGGACCGCTTGGTGCGGGTCTTCGCGGAGTCGCGTGAGCGCATCGACGAGGAACTGACGGAGCTGATAGAGGGTTGGACGTTCGGTCAGATGGCTCAGACGGACCTGAACGTGTTGCGTCTGGCCCTGGTAGAGCGCTACGCGCTGGATGTGCCGGGTGAGGTGACTGTCGAGATGGCTGTACGGTTGGCGAAGAAGTTCGGCGGGGAGGACTCGGGCAGGTTCGTGAACGGTGTCCTGGCCAAGCTCTTGCGGCGCGCGCCGGCCGACGGGGCAGCCACGCTGTGAGCGCGCCGGTGACGGCCAAGCGTCTGGATGGGCGGCAAGTTGCCGACGCCATCGCCGCCAGGGTCACGGAGCGCGTGGCCGCTCTGGAGGTCGCGCCGAGGCTGGTCTTCGTGCGGGTTGGGGAGGATCCGGCGAGCGCCTCGTACGTGCGCAGCAAGCAGCGCCTGGCACAGCGGGTGGGTCTGCGTGCCGAGACGCTGGTGATGGATGCCGACACGGATCAGGCGGCGTTGATGACCACGGTTCGTGCGGTGGTCGAGGACGATGACGTCGACGGTGTGCTGGTGCAGCTCCCTCTTCCCGAGCACCTCGACGAGCGGCCCGTGCTGGAGGCGATCGACCCCGAGAAGGACGTCGACGGCTTCCACGCCGTGAACGTGGGACGGCTCTGGTCTGGGTTGCCGGGAATGGTGCCGTGCACGCCCCTGGGGCTGCTGGAGATCTGCGATCACTTCGAGGTGCCGCTGCTGGGTCAGCGAGTGGTCATCGTGGGTCGCTCGAACTTGGTGGGTAAGCCGGCGGCGGCTCTCTTCTTGCGTCGGCACGCGACGGTGACCCTCGCGCACTCGCGCACCCGCGATCTTGCAGGTCTGGTGTCTGAGGCGGACGTGGTGGTCGCTGCGGTGGGCCGGGCCGGCATCGTCCAGGGGTCGATGGTCAAGCCCGGCGCGGCGGTCCTCGACGTGGGTATGAGCCGCATCGACGGCCGCATCGTGGGAGACGTGGCTCCTGATGTTTGGGAGGTTGCGGGGTCCATGACCCCGATGCCCGGTGGTACCGGACCTGTGACGGTCGCGATGGTCGTCCAGAACACCGTTACCGCGGCAGAACGGCGTCGCAACAAGGTTTGATGAGCCTGCTGACGAACGAGCCCCTGCTCGCGGCGGTTATAGCGACGTTCGCGGCTCAGGTGATCAAGGTGCTCCTAGTGCTCCTCACGGAGCGCCGCTGGGCGTTCGACCGCCTGCTGGAGACCGGCGGGATGCCCTCTTCGCACTCCGCCACGGTCACCGCGGTCGCCGCGGCGATAGGTGTGGTGGACGGTCTCGGGTCGACCACCTTCGCTCTGGCCGTGGTGTTGTCCGGCATCGTCATGTACGACGCGAGCGGCATCCGCAGGGCTGCGGGCATGCACGCTCAGCTCATCAACGACCTCGTGCAGGAGCTCGCACACCTGATCGACGACGGCTTCCAACCCGCGGTGCTCAAGACCCTCCTGGGACACACCTACCCGCAGGTCCTCGCGGGCGCCATCCTGGGCATAGGCACCGGCCTCCTGGTGGCAATGTAGGGAGGCCATGTGGGTGGCCCGATCTAGGGAGTCAGCCGCTCGGGCCGGGGAGTCAGCCGCTCGGGCCGGGGAGTCAGCCGCTCGGGCCGGCCACCACGAGCAACAGCACGACCTCCGCGCCAACCGCCTCGAGCGTGGCCGCCGCTGCGCGCGCGGTGGCGCCGCTCGTGAGGACGTCGTCGACCAAGACCAGGGCGCGGCCAACCAGCCTGGGCCGCCAGGCGGGATCGAGCGCGAAGGCTTGCCTGACGTTCGTCTCCCGTTCGAGCGGTGAGCGTGTCGACTGCGGCCGATCATGGCGGACGCGCCGGAGCGCGGGGACGAGCCTGTTTCGCATAGTGATGATTCTCGGGGCCGCGTTGGCGGCGCCAGCCTCGGGCACGGC
>SKSV01000253.1 GCA_007122815.1 Trueperaceae bacterium
CCGCGCTCAGCGTCGTGCTGGTGGCGCTCTACGCGGTCGTGAACGCGTTCGGCGCCTGGGCAGTGCTGCGCCGGCGCCGCTCGGTCTCGCTCGCCTTCATGGGCGTGGCCGTGCTGTTGACCGTCGCCGCCGTCGCGGTGGCTTTCGAGCGGCCGGTGGCACTGCCCTTGACCGCGCTCGGGGTAGTGGGAGCGTCTCTAACCTCCCAGGTCAACGCGCGCTTGGTCCTGGGGCGGGTGGTGCCCTGGAGACACGTGCTGCGCGCCGCCTTCGGGGCCACCTTGGTGCTGCTGGTGGCGTTCGCCGGGCGGGCTTGGTAGCCGGTCAGAACGCTTCTCGTCCCGTGATCTCGCGCCCGAGCACGAGGGTGTGCACGGTGTCGGTCCCCTCGTAAGTGGCCACCGCCTCGAGGTTGAGCATGTGCCTGATGGCGCCGTACTCGGTGGTGATCCCGTTGCCGCCCAGCAGGTCGCGTGCCGCGCGTGCCGCCGCGAGGGCAGCGCGAACGTTCTCGCGCTTGGCCAGCGAGACACGCGCGGGAGTGTCCTTGCCCGCCTCCTTCAGCCTCCCGAGGTGGTGGGCGAGCAGCGCCCCCTTCGTCAACCCCGCCAGCATGTCCGCCAGCGACGCCTGCACGAGCTGCTTGCCGGCCAGCGGGGTCCCGAAGACGGGGCGGTCGTCCACGTAGGCGGCTGCCTCCTCGAGGCAGTAGAAGCCTGCTCCCAGCACCCCCCAGGCGATGCCGTAGCGCGCCTGGTTGAGGCACGAGAGGGGGCCGCGCAGGCCCTCCACGGCGAGCCGGTTGGCGTCGGGCACGGCGACCTCGTCGAGGTACAGCTCGCTCGTGACCGAGGCGCGCATGGAGGCTTTGGTCTTGATGTCGACGGCGCTGAAGCCATCCCGGTCGGTCTCCACCACGAAGCCGCGCACGGTCTCGTCGGCCTCGTCGCGCGCCCAGACGATGGCGACGTGGGCGTTCGACCCGCTGGTGATCCAGCGCTTCACCCCCGTGATCACCCACTCCTCGCCCACCCGCCGGCAGCGCGTGCGCATGGCGCCCGGGTCGCTGCCGGCGTCCGGCTCCGTGAGCCCGAAGCAGCCCACCGCCTCACCGCTGGCGAGCAGCGGCAGCCAGGCCTCCTGGAGCGGCTCCGAGCCGTACGCGTGGATCGGGTGCATCACGAGGCTCGACTGCACGCTGACGAACGAACGCATGCCGGAGTCGCCGTACTCGACCTCGCGGTTGAGCAAGCCGTAAGCCGTGTAGGAGGCTCCCGCACCGCCGAACCTCTCCGGTAGCGTCAGCCCGAGCATGCCCAGCTCACCGAAGCGTCGCGGGAGGTCGGCGGGGAAGTCGCCGTGCAGCCACCACTCACCGACGTGCGGCAGTATCTCGCCGCGCACGAACTCGCGAACGCTGTCGCGGATCAGGCGCTCCTCGGCGTCGTAGAGGGAGTCCAGTTCGAAGAAGTCCTGCAGCGTCCGGCGGCTCGCGGGCGCGCGGCGCGCGCTCGAGGTGGTGGTCATGCCGATCCCTCCCGGCGCGCAGGTCTCAGCCGTCGCCGAACAGCTTCTTGAGCGCGTCTTCCTTGGTCGTCTTGCGCAGGGCGTACCAGCGGCCGTCCCTCTCTTCGACGCGCTCGCCGCTGGTCAGGGAGGCCAGCGAGGCCTCGATCGTGTCTATGGCGAGCTCTTCGTAACGGCGCTCGTCGATACGCCGCTGGATGTCACGCACGGTCGCACCGTTGGGACCGCCCTGCTCCACCGCTTCGAGGACCCACTCGTCGACCGTCATGCCTCAGTGTACGAGATGTGCCGCAGGGCGGAGTCGCGCTTCAGCGCTGCGTCGTGCCGATGGCCGGGCTGCCGTCGCGCGAGGCGAGCAGGGTCCGCTCCTCCCCCAAGCGACCCCAGGCGACCGGCTCGTCGAGGCGAACGACGTTCACCGGGCAGACCTGCTGGCAGGCGTCGCAGCCTACGCAGCGGCGCGGTTCGAGCCACAAGCTGGTGGAGCCGTCGTCATCGAAGCGGCGCTGTATGGCGTCGGTGGGGCACGCGGCCGTGCAGGCGGGGCAGAAGAGACAACCCTCGACGATCCTCGGCAGACGAACCGGTACGAGAGTGGCCTCGTCGAGCTCGGCGCTATCGAGGAGCGCCAAGGTGTCGAGCCACTCGGGAGGGAGCGCTGGACGCCCCGCGGCCTTGGATTCCGCACCGGCGAGCTTCTCCAGTGGCGCCAGGGCGGAGGCGGTAGCCCGCTTCGCGCTCGCGGATCCTCCGCGCAGCAGCTCGCGTCGGCTCAGGGAGCGATCCTGGACCGTGACGTCGATGCGCTCCTTGTGCTCGACCTCCACCTGGAGTTCGCTTCCCAGCACCGTAGCGAGCGAGCGGGCCCGCGAGGCGCTCACCGCGACGCGCTCGGGCACGTTCGCGCTGCCGACCTCGCAGTCGCCGCAGTCGCCGCGCCCCAGGCGCACCACGCCGTCAGGGTCGGCGAGACGGAGCAGGTCGGTCGGCATCAGCCGCGCCAGGCAGATCACGCTCGGCGCGTTGCCCTGGACCTGCGAGCAGCGCAACGTCACGTCCGGGGGCACGACCCCACCGCGAGGTGTCAAGGCCTGCGACGGACAGACGCTGACGCAGATACCGCAGCCCGTGCAGTCGACGGGGTCGATCTCGACGCGGCGCTTCACCCTGATGGCGTCGTGCGGGCAGGCGTCGGCGCAAACGCGGCAGCCGGTGGCCTTCGTCGCCAAGCAGCGCTCTTCGTGGTAGTGGGGTGTTACCTCGACCTGTTTGAAGAGCCACCCGAGCACGCGATCCATGCGACCAGGCTACCCCTCTGCGCCGTAGAGCTCGGTGCGCCCGGGGCTCAGCCGGCCGTGGTACATGGTCGCGTCGAGGTACTCGTCGAAGGCCTCGAAGTCGATCTGTTGCTTGTTGTCCGACAGGGCGACGGCGGGGTTCGGATGGACTTCGATCATCACCCCGTCCGCGCCCGCCGCGAGGCCGGCTTTTGTGAGCGGCACGAGCAGGTCGGGGCGCCCGCCCGAGTGCGTCACGTCGACGAGGACCGGGAGGTGGGTCTCGAGCTTCGCGAGGGCCACCGCCGAGACGTCGAGGGTGTTGCGCGTGAAGCGCTCGAAGGTGCGTATGCCGCGCTCGCAGAGAAGCACCTGCTCGTTGCCGCCGGCGAGCAGGTACTCCGCAGCCATGACCCACTCCTCGATGGTCGCCGAGAGCCCGCGCTTGAGCATCACCGGTCGCCCCGAGCGCGCCACCGCGCGGAGCAGGGTGAAGTTCTGCATGTTCCTGGCGCCGACCTGGAGGAGATCGGCGTGCTCGGCGCAGGCAGCGACGTCGGCGGCGTCCATCACCTCCGTCACGAAGCCGAGCCCGTAGGCATCACTGATCTCCCTGCCGAGCCGCAGACCCGCGAGCCCCAGACCCTGGAAGCTGTAGGGGTCGGTACGGGGCTTGAAGGCGCCCCCTCGCATGAGGCTCACACCGCGCGCGGCGAGCCTGGCGGCAACGGCGTCTAGTTGCTCGTAAGACTCGATCGCGCAGGGTCCGGCTATCAGGACGGGTGGGTGATCGCCGCCGACGGGCACGCCGCGGACCTCCACGACGGTGTCCTGGTGTCGCGTCAAGCGCGAGGTCAGGTAGCGCGTCTTGTCCTGGTCCTGCTCGAGCTGCATGGATGCCTGGAAGACCTGCTTGAAGAGGCTCTTCACCGCGGCGTCGCTGAAGGGCCCGCGGTTGGCCTCCACGAGAGCCTCGAGCATCGATTGCTCGCGCACCGGGTCGTAGTGCGACAGGCCCAGCTCGGTCTGCAGCCTACCTATGCCCTCGGCGACCTCGGCGCGTTCGGAGAGCAAGCGCAGGAGGTCGAGGTTGAGCGAGTCGATGCGCTCGCGCAGTCGGGTAACACGTTCATCCATTCGCGGCGCCGCCGCGCTCGTGTGGCGGCGGTCTCCCTCCTCCACGGCCCCACCGTGCCGCGGCATGCCCGGCAGTATCGCGCATCAGGGTGAGGTAGGGCTAGAGCGGATCGGGTTCGGGCGCCGCGTCGCGTTCCGGCTTCTGGGCGAAGCGCACGACGATGATCGACAGCTCGTAGAGCACCAGCAGTGGTCCCGCGACGAGCGCGAAGTTGAAGGGGTCACCGCTCGGCGACATCGCCGCCGCCAGCACGAGGAGGATCACGATGGCGTAGCGGCGAGTGCTCACCAGCATCGGGGCTCTGATGATCCCGATCCGGGCGAGCAGGAACGCGAGCACCGGCAGCTCGAACATCAACCCGAACACTCCCATGAGCATGATCAGGTTGCCGATGTAGCGGCCGATCGAAAGGAAGCCGGTGGCGGCCTCCCCAAGGAAGGACAGCAGGATCGGCACCGTGAACGGGAGCACCACGTAGTAGGCGAACCCCACGCCGGTGGCGAACGCGAGCGCTGCGAGCAGGATGAACGGCACCGCGTACTTGCGCTCGTCGGGGTAGAGGCCGGGCGCC
>SKSV01000268.1 GCA_007122815.1 Trueperaceae bacterium
CCTCGAGCGGCCCCAGCGTGCCTGCGCCGCCGCCGCTCCATCGCCGCCGCCGCTCGAGCTGCGCTGGCGCTCCATCGCCGCCGGCGCGGCCGCTTCAGGTCTGTGGGAGCGCCTCGTGCAAGAGCTTCGCGAAAGCCGAAGCGTCGTCGAGCCAGGGGTAGTGGCCGGCGTCAAGGAGCCCAGAACGCGCTGTGGGGCAGCGCTCCAGCCCGGCTTCTGCCTGATCGGGGAAGGAGGTCCCGTCCCGGGTGCCTGCTATCAGCACCAGTTCGCAGTCGATGGCTGGGAGCTCGGGGAGCACGTCGACGTACCAGGGGCGCTCCAGCTCCGCGGTCTCGGTCGGGCCCAACAAAGCGGTGGAGTCGGCGTGCTCGAGGCGCAGGCGCGCTGCGGGATCGGGGAACTGGAGCCGGTCGAAGAGCTGCTTAGCGGAGACCCAACCGAACGCGGTGTCGACGAGCTCGTCCGGGTCGTGCGCTTCTGGGTCGGCCAGGGCTCCCTCGGGGGGGAGTGCGGCGTCCGCATCGCCCGTCTGCGCGGCCGCAGCGCGCTGCAGCGTGCGCGCCAGCATGGGCATCGAGAACCAGGGGTTCACCAGCACCAGGCCCGCCAGCTGCTCGGCGTGCCGGGTCGCGACGCGCACCGCCACCGCTGCACCGAAGCCGTGCGCTAGGAGGGTCACGCGACCGCTGAACGGCGCGGTCTCGCGCTCGAGCGCGCGCACCACGGCGAAGACGTCGTCGGCTAGGACGTCGAGGTCGAAGGGTCGGTCCGCGTAGCTGCGCCCGCCGCCGCGCTGGTCCGCGTACACCACGCGGTAGGAGCCGAGGTCGTCGCCGACGAGCTCGCGGAAGGCGTGAGCGTGGTACCCGGGACCGCCGTGCAGGTAGTAGACGGGGGGAGCGTGCGCGGCCCCCACCTGCTCGACGTAGAGGTCGGCGCCCGGGCGCTCGACGTGGTAGACGGCGTCCAGGTACGCCATCTCGGGCGAGCTGCCGGCGCCGTTGGCAGGTTGACCGTTCATCGGGGGGCTCACGGCGCCACCTCGTCAGCGCTGCGGAAGCGCCAGCAGCGCGCTCCGTCGACCCGCGCTGGCGGCGGCTCCGAGCGCGAGCGTCCGATCAGGAGCCACAACCCCTCCTGGTCGTCGCTCATGAGGATCATGGTGTCGACGTCCTGCGAGCGCCAGGTACGAGCCTGCTCCTGTAGCCTCTCGCGGGCACTCGCGCCCGCTAGCTCGACGAAGTGCACGTGTTCGGGCATCTGCTTCAGTCTAGTGCGACGTGAGCGTCGGGTGGGTCGCGGCGGCGCTCGCCGGCTCTGTTAGCCTTGGGGCATGCGGCCGCCTCCTCCCAGTCGCGGCCAGCGCTCGCCTCGGCGACGCACGCTGCACGACCTGCGGCCCCTAGTGCAGGCGGGCCATTACCGTCTGGGGCCCCATGCGTTGCGACACGCTGCCACCGAGGGCTTCACCGAGTTCGACGTGGTCGCGACAGTTCTGCACGGTCGCGAGTTGGCACGTTACCTGCAGGACGAACGCCTGTTGGTGCTCGGGTGGGTGCCCGTGAGCGCTACCGTGCGCATCCCGCTCCACGTGGTGCTCGAGTACCGCAAGCAGCGCTTCGTCGACGTCGTCACCGCCTTCATCCCTTCGGTGCCGCACCGCGCGGTGTCGCGCACGCGGTTGGCGGAGCTGCTCCGCCACGATTCCCACGAACCGCGCGTCAGGCGGGTCGGCCGGAGACAGCAGCGGGGCCCGGGAAGCGGTCGCGGCGGTTTTCAGGAGGAAGGCAGCTCGTAGCAGCGGCGTGCGTTCTCGTCCAACCTCGGCTCCAACGCGTCCAGCGTGGTGTCGCGGAGATCGGCGAGCACGGTTGCCGTGTGCACCACGTAACCGGGTAGGTTGCGCTTGCCGCGGTGCGGCACCGGGGTCAGGTACGGGGAGTCGGTCTCTACCAGCAAGCGATCCTCGGGCACCTGGCGCGCCACCTCGCGGAGCTCCTGCGCCCGCGGGTAGGTGAGGTTCCCGGCGAAGGAGACGAACCAGCCGAGCTCCAGGCCGGTGCCGACGAGCTCCTCGTGAGCGTTGCAGCAGTGGAGTATGCCCCGTCCCCAGGCGTGCTCGCGCAGCATCTCACAGGCGCAGAGCGACGCCGACTCGCTCCCGTCGGCGTCGCGCACGTGAAGCACGAGGGGGAGGTCGAGCGAGCGCGCGAGCTCCGCTTGCCAGGCGAACGAGCGGCGTTGTGCCGGCAGGCGGTCGTCGTGCCAGTACGTATCGAACCCGGTCTCGCCGATTGCCACTACCCGGTCGCGTTGGCGGGCCAGCGCCTCGATCGCCTCGCGCGCCTCATGGTCGTCCGCCCGGTCGGCGTCACTCGGGTGGATGCCGACGCTGGCGAAGACGCGAGGCTCGCGCGCCGCCAGGTCGCATGCCGCTAGGCTCCGCTCGGGGTCGGTGCCGATCGTGACGAGCGCCATCAGCTCGTTGTCGAGCGCGGCCCCGAGGTCGCTGACGCGGTCGAGGTGGCAATGAGTGTCGATCATGCCGCGATGCTACCTTCGTGAGAATCGTGTAAGACCGCGCCCGATACCATGCACGCAGTCGATGGACGAGCCGAGAGGACGGGCCACCATGCTACAGAGCGCCAACACAGCCAATGACGCGTTGCGGAAACTGAGCAACGAGCAGCTGAGCGCGATAATCACCCGCTGCGAGAGCGCTATCGCCGAGGGAAGTGCCGAGATAAACGACTACGAAGCCTTCGTTCTGGCGCAGAAGGAGCTGGCCCGCCGCACCTGGGCGTGATCACGTTCCCCGGCGCCGCTCCAGGTCCGTGGCGATCTCGCGCTCCCTGGTGAAGCGCCCCTGACGACCGCCAGGGAGTTTTCTCATCGTTGGTCCGGTGTGGCTGGGGCATGATGTAGCCGTGCCGACTCACAGCAGCTCGTCCCGCCTACGTGTATCGCCGCGCCTCCTGGTGGTCTCGCTGGGCGCGCTGACCCTGTTGGCGGCGTGCTCGCCGCGCGCTGCGCTGCCCCTGCTCCCGAGCGTCACGACCACGGCCGTGACGGCTGTCGCCACCGCCGCCCCCAGCCGGAGCGTCTTCGCCACCCAGGAGGGTCTGGCCTCGTGGTACGGGCCCGGCTTCGCTGGCCGCACCACCAGCAACGGCGAGGTCTTCGACCCCTCCGCGATGACGGCTGCTCACCGAACCCTCCCGTTCGGTACCCGTGTGCTCGTCACCAACCTCGAGACCGGAGCCAGCGTCGAGGTCCGCATCAACGACCGTGGACCCTTCAAGGCGGGTCGGGTCATCGACCTCTCGCGGGCCGCCGCCGACCGCATCGGCATGCTGCGTAGCGGCGTCGCGCGAGTCAGCGTCGAGGTCGTGAGCGGCACGGCTAGCGCCACACGCCTCGCCCCTGTGCACGACCTGCGCGGTTTCGAGGTCCGCTCCGCCCTGCACGTCACCGGGCAGCTGCTGGTCCTGCGTTCCGATCAGGCCGAGGCGCCGGTGCTGGTGCGGGTGGTCGAGGGCGAGGTGCCCCTGGAGGCCCAGGCCGACCTGCTGGTGCCGCAGCAACTCCTCGCGACCCTCGGACCCGTCGTCGACGTCTCCTTCGACTGATACGCCGAGCGCGCTCGGGGGAGCCGGCCGAGCGGATCGGGCGACACCCCAGCGGGGTTCACGAGCGCGCTCAGCGCCGGCAAGCGGCGGCCAGGCTCGCAGCCTGAGCCTCGAGGTCACCCCCCTCGGCGAGGGTGCGCACCAGGGCCGAACCCACCACCACGCCATCGGCTACGCGGGCGACCGCGCTGGCGTCCTCGGCCGTAGCGACGCCGAAGCCGACCGCCAGAGGCAGCTCCGTGAAGCGACGCGCGCGCTCCAACAACCCCGCGACCTCGGCCGATACCCCCGTCCGCTCGCCCGTCACACCCGTCACCGACACGGCGTAGACGAACCCGCGTGACGCCGCGGTCACCGTGCGCAGGCGCTCGTCGGTGCTGGTGGGTGCGATGAGGAAGACCGTCGCGAGGCCCGCTTCGCGAGCTAGAGGTATCAGCGTGTCGGCCTCGTCCGGCGGCAGATCGGGGAGGATCATGCCGTCCGCACCGGCCGAGGCCAGGTCGCGCACGAAGCCCTCCTCGCCCGCGCCGCCGGGGCCGCCGTAGCAGTAGATGGGGTTGTAGTAGGTCATCACTACCAGCGCCTTGTCCGTCTCGGAGCGGAGTGCCCGCACCAGGGCGAACACGTCCGAGGTGCGCGTGCCGGCCGCTAGCGCCACCTCGGAGGCGCGCTGGATCGTCGGCCCGTCACCCAGCGGGTCGGAGTACGGCAGGCCGAGCTCCAGCACGTCGGCGTCCCGCAAGAGCGCGCGCGCCGCCGCGAGGTTGCGCTCCGCGTCGGGGAAACCCGCGGTCAGGTAAGGCACGAACGCGGCCCGGCCCGCGCGCGCGGCCGTCTCGAAGGCGCCCCGCAGGCGCTCCTCGCCGCGACGCGA
>SKSV01000043.1 GCA_007122815.1 Trueperaceae bacterium
CAGCGCTACCTGCTCCAGTTGTTGAGTCGCGATGCACCAGGTGCCCGTGAGCGCAAGCATCAAGGGCAGGACGAGCAGGATGGGCGACACCGGAGTACGGGTCAACGCCAGCCTGCCGATGGTGTAGACGACGAGCAAGGAGGGGGTAAGCCCGCCTGTCACGCCGTCGCAGCCGAGCCGACACAGCGCCCACGTGACGAGGGCATGGCCGAACAGCGCGTAGCAGGCGATCGCGATGCCCACGCAGGAGAACGCCAGCAACTCGAGCAGCGGCACCTCGCTAGCCGGCATATCGCACGCTCCCGTGAAACCACTCTCGCTCGACCACGCACCGCTTGCGTGGAGAGAACGTGGAGCGCCCATGGCGGCACACGCTGTAGGATGCTGGTGGTCGACGTCACCGCGTAGCGCTGCGGCGGGCAGGGCTCGCTGCGGGGGCAGCTAGCGCGCCGGCTAGTTCCGGCCGGTCGACGCCGAGCGATTGGGGTGCGCATGGCGCGCTGGTCGCTGCGGCTCCTCGGCCCCTTCCATGGCGAAGCGGCCGGCGACCCGCTGCGAGGCTTCCGCTCGGACAAGGTGAGGGCGCTCCTCGCCTATCTCGCCGTGCACGTTGACCGACCCTGGCCACGCGCCGCGCTGGCCGACCTGCTCTGGCCCGAGCAACCCGAGAGCACGGCCCGCAGCAACCTGCGAAACGCCCTCTCGAACCTGCGCGCCGTGCTGACCGACCACGAGGCTGAGCCGCCCTTCCTCGTCGTGACTCCCCTCTGCGTGCGCTCGAGTGGTTCTGCGGAGCGCTGGATCGACGTGCATGCCTTCCTGGGTCTGCTCCCCGAAGCCGTTGCCGATCCAGACGGCGTTACGGAGCCGGCCGCCTTAGCCCGGTTGGAGCAGGCGCTGTCGCTCTACCGCGGTGAGTTCCTCGAGGGCTTCAGCCTCGACAGCGCGCCGTTCGAGTCGTGGCAATCTGCGACACGCGAGCGCTTCCAGCGTGAAGCCGCACGCGCAGCGAGGACGGTCGCCCGAGCGCACGCTCAGCTCGGCGACGTGGCAGCAGCCTCATCCGCGACCCGACGGTGGCTCGAGCTCGATCCGTGGGATGAGGCGGCGCACCGCCAGCTGATGAGGTTGCTCGCGCTCCAGGGCCAACGCGCCGCCGCGCTAGCACAGTACGAGGCGTGCCGTCGTGCGCTGGCGCAGGACTTGGGTATCGAGCCCGAGGCCGAGACCACCCGGCAATACGAGGCGATCCGCGCAGGCCGCGCCGAGCATGAGTATGACGGCTACGGGGTGATGGATGACGGGCGCACGGCGTTGGCTTGGCCGGGACTGCATCCACACCTGCCGAGCGCGGACGAGGGTCCGCCGTTCGTGGGGCGCGAGCGCGAGTTGGCCGCCCTGGACGCCCGTCTGGGGAGTGCTCTCGGCGAACGCGCAGGCGTGTTCTTCGTCACCGGCGACGCGGGGAGCGGCAAGACCGCGTTGCTCGCCGAGTTCGGTCGCCGCGCGCTGGCGCGGCATCCACCGCTGCTCGTCGCCTGGGGACAGTGCAGCTCGTTCAGCGGGCGCGGCGACCCGTTCGAACCCTTCGTGCACGTTGCGCGGATGCTAACGGGAGAGGCGGGCGGGCCCCCAGCCATGCGCGCCGGTAGCGTCGAGATGGCGCGACGGCTTTGGCAGCGGCTACCAGAGAGCATCGACGCCCTGCTCCAGCACGGACCCGATCTGATCGATCGGTTCGTCTCAGGCAGTGCTCTGCTGCACTTCGCGCGCCGGCACGGCGGCATCAGCGCAGCGAACCTGCGACGGCTCGAAGCCTTGTCCGAACGGCATGCTCGAGCCACGGAACGACCTACACAGCGCATGCAAACCGCGCTCTTCGAGCAGCTCACAGCGTGCTTCCGCGCTCTCGCCGTGCGACGACCACTGGTGATCATCATCGATGACATGCAATGGATCGACGCCGGCTCGGTCGACCTCTTCTTCCACCTAGCCCGCGCGCTAGGCGACAGCCGCGTGCTGCTGCTGGGCGCTTACCGCCAGGAAGAGGCGGCCCTGCGACGAGACGAGGGCCCGGAAGCGCTCCTCGCGGTCGTGGGCGAGCTGCAGGGAGCCCACGGCGAGGTCTGCATCGACTTGACGAAGATCGCCTCACCGTCCTTCGTGGAGGGTTTGCTCGACTCCGAACCCAACCGTCTGCGACAGGCGTTCCGTCGCCAGCTCTTCGAACGAACCTCCGGCAACCCGCTGTTCACGATCGAGTTGCTGCGGGGGATGCAGTTGCGCGGAGACCTCCGACGCGACAGCTCGGGCCGCTGGAGTGAAGGCCCGGCCTTGCACTGGGACGCGCTGCCAGCGCGTGTGGAGGCCGTGATCGCACAGCGAGTCGCGCATCTCTCACCCGCATGTCAGGTTCTGCTGGCCGCGGCCAGCGTCGAGGGAGAGACATTCACGGCCGAGGTGGTGGCCGCCGTCACCGGCTCTCCTGCCGAGCAGGCGTACGAGCTTCTGAGCCGGGAGGCGGGCCGCCAGCACCACCTGGTGAGCGCGCAGGGGGTGCGCGGAGTCGAGGGCCGTTCTCTGTCGCTTTACCGCTTCCGGCACGGCTTGTTCCAGACCTACCTCTACCATCAGCTCGACGTCGTGGAGCGAGCGCATCTACACGGTCAGATCGGCCGCGAACTCGAGCGGCTGTACCAACCGAGCCCGAAGCGACATCCGGCCATGGCGCACGTGGTGGCGCGTCACTTCGCCGCCGCTGGGTTGGCGGGCGAAGCCGTCGGTGCCTACGTAACGGCGGCACGTCACGCACTGCGCTTGTCGGCCAACTCCGAGGCTGTGGGTCACCTGCGCAGTGCACTCGAGCAGCTGCAGGTCTTGCCCCCGTCAGCGGCGCGCGACCTGAAGGAACTCGAACTCCAGCTCGCCTTGGGGCCACCGCTCACGGCCTCGAAGGGCTGGGCGCCGCCCGAGCTAGCGGCAACGTACGCTCGCGCCCAGGAGCTCTGCGCGGGTATCGAGGACGGGGCGCAGCTGATCCCAGCGCTATGGATGCTGGCGGTCTTCCGGCTCGGCCGCTCGGAGCACGCCGAGGTCAACCTTCTGGTCGAGCGGTTGGTCCGGCTAGCACGACGGGCCGGCGACGCGACCCTGATCAGCCTAACCAGTGTGAACCTCAGCCCCTTCTACCAAGGTCACTTCACCGAGGCCAGGAAACTCTTCGAGGGGGCCACGGCCGACATCGACCTGGAACTGCAGGCTGAACTCGCGCAACGCTTCGGTATGGCGCCCGCGGTCGTAGCGTTGGCCTACCTGGCCGAGTGCCTGTGGGTGCTGGGGGCACCGCATGAGGCCGCGCGGTGCGGTACCGAAGCGCTCGCGCTGGCCGGCGCTCTGGGGCATCCCATGACCACGTGTTACGTGCGCGGTCGCGCCACCTGGCTCTCAGCGCTGCGGGGAGACGCCGAGGCAACCCGTGTCTGCGCGGCCGAGCTGCACCAGGCTGCGGCACCTTACGGACTCGAGAGCTTCGTTCTTGCCGCGACGTTCTTCGCTCATCGCGCCTCCCTAGCGACGGGTGGCTCCGACACCGAGCTCGCGCCTATGCACGAGGCAATGGAACGCTACCGCCGCACCGGCACCGCCCTCAACCGCTCAGCCTTCCTGATCTACATGGCGCGAGCCTGCGCCGATGCCGGGGAGGTCGAGCGGGCGATCACGACCGTCGACGAGTCTCTGACCACTGCGCAGCGGACCGGGGAGCTCTGGTTGCAGGCAGAGGCTTGGCGCACGAAGGGCGAACTGCTGAGCTCGCTGGCGCGCAGGCACAGCCAGCCGGAGAGGCTTGCGCGGGCCGCCCGAGCGTGCTTGATCACGGCCCGGGACACGGCTCGTCGGCAGGGCGCGGTGGCCTTCGAACGCCGAGCCTGCCAGAGTCTGGAGTCGGGCTGAGCGGCCGCGGCCCCTTCAGTCGCCCTTCTGCACAGCGGCGATGGCGATCACCCCAGGTCCGGCGTGGGAGGAGAGCGCGGGTCCGGCCTCGACCCGTGGGATCGACTCGAATGGGAAGTCGAAGCGCTGTGCTATCGAAGCTCCAAGCTCCGCCGCTTCCTCGGGTCGGCGCGTGTGTCCGATGCCCAGGGACTCGATCGCTCCGAGCTTGGCGACTTCCTCGACCAAGCGCCTGACACCCTTGGCCCGCGAGCGCACCGCTCCCATGACCTGAAGCTCGCCTTCGGCCAGGCGCAACAGCACCTTGACGCGCAGCGCGCGAACCACGCGCTTCAACGCAGGAAGCACCCTGGCGGCGCGCCCACCGCGACGCAGGAAGTCGACGGTGTCAAGGAGTATGAAGAGGTGGTTGCGCTCACGCATCTCCTCCATTGCCCGCACCATGACGTCGACGCTCAGACCTTGCCGAAGCGCCTGGGCTGCGTGCCGCACGTGCATCGCCTGACCAAGCGACAGAGAGCGGGTATCGAAGACGGTGACCTTACCGG
>SKSV01000404.1 GCA_007122815.1 Trueperaceae bacterium
GACTCGCTCTACGAAGACCTCGAGGCGCGCGGTGTGGCGTTCGAGCGGCGACGCCTCACCCTCGCGGGGGACGACCTCTCACCCGGCTACGAGGTCGAACACTCCGTCCTCGCACCGGGCGAGGTCGGGGAAGACGGCGCCATGCTGCGCCTGCCTGGCCTCTACGCCTTCGGCCTGTGCGCGGGCGGCTCGCCCGACCTGCAGCAGTCGGCCCGCGCCGGTGTCGCCGCGCTCCGAACGCTGGCTAGATGAGGCTCTAGGAACCGACGCTCAGGCGCGCCGCCGGCTTGGCTGCCCGCTCGCTTCGGCTGCCCGGTCAACCTCGCGTGAAGCGTCCCGTATCGTCCTTGGAGCGCGTGTACCGCTCGATCTTGGCGAGCGTCGAGGCGGGTGCCCACACGATCCTGGCCCCGTCCGGCGTAGTCGCCAGCAGGCGGTAGCGTCCGCCGCCGGAGTCGATCGTTGAGACGACGTAGCGTTCGTCCTCGTAGAGGACCTCTTCACCCACAGTGAAGGTGGTCATGCCCGAGTCTACGGCTCGGCGGCCCCTGGCTCAACGCATGCCGCTCATCACCGCGAAGGAGACGGCCGTCAGCAGCGCCGGCACCAAGAAGACCGCCACCAGGTAGAGCGCGATCGCGAGCGCGCGCCCGTGCGCCGCGAACGCGCTGACACCAGAGGTCAGGAGCGCCACGTGCCAGAAGGGGAAGGCGAGCAGGCCGACCACCACCGCGGGCAAGGGCGCGAAGTAGCTGGCCGGCGCCAACGAGACCGACAACGTCCCGGCCGGGACCCAAGCCCACGCGGATATCTCCCAGGCGCGCAAGTCCAAGTTCGCTGGACGCACCATCACCAAGCCACCCAGCATCAGCACCATCGCCAGGTAAGGCAGGCCTATCAGGCTCGAGACGAGCCAGACGAGCACGAAGCCGTCCGAAGCGGTGGCGCGCACGAAAGCCAGGCTGAGCACCGCGAGCGCCAGTGCGACGGCGATCACCGCTGCCAGCACGGAGCGTGCCAGGCGCGGCCCAGGCGACTGGGCCAACGCTCGGAAGAAGCTCTTGGGCGCCGACGAAGCCCACCAGCCGTCCCGGATCAGTCCGAGGAGCCCGTCGCCCCTCACGAGTCCTCTGGCCGCCAACCCACGAACGTGTCGAGGCCCGGGTCGGCGATGCCGTGCAACCGGCGCGCTGCGTCGAACAAGACCGCGACCGCGCGGCGCCCGCTGGGACCCACGTCGAGCGTGTGGGCGTTGACAAAGAGCGCGACGTGTCGCGCCCGGACCTCCTGGGACATCTCCTGGGCGTGTGCTTCCACGAACTCGGAACTGGCGTCCGGGTCGGCCATGGCCGCTGCCACCGAGGCGTGCAACGCGCGCGCCACCTCCGTCTGGACAGCGCCGGGCAGATCGCGGCGCACCGCGATCGCACCCAAGGGGATGGGCTCACCGGTGGTGCGCTCCCACCATTCTCCGAGGTCGGAGTAGGCGCGCAGGCCGTGCTCCTGGTACGTGAAGCGGCTCTCGTGGATGATGAGACCCGCCTCGACCTCGCCGGCCGCGACAGCTGGCATGATGCGGTCGTAGCGCAGCACGGTGGTCCGGGCCTCAGGCTCCGCCAACGCCAGGAGCAAGCTGGCGGTGGTGCGGCCTCCGGGCACGGCCACGAGCCGGCCGTCCAGGTCGCTGAGGCTGTCGCGGGTCACGATGAGTGGCCCGACGCCACGGCCGAGGGCGCCGCCCGAGGGCAGCAGCGCCCACTCACGCAGCAGGTGCACCGCAGCGTGATAGGAGACCTTCGCGACGTCGAGGCGCCCGTCGCTGGCCATCTGGTTCAGCTCCTCGACGTCTGCCAACACGACCTCGAAGTGCAGGTCGGTGAGCCGACGATCGAAGACGAGCGCGTGGAACACCACGCAGTCGTTGGGGCAGGGTGAGAAGCCGAGACGCAGGGGCCGCTCCAGGGACCCTGGTCGTGACTTGGGCTCGACTGGAGTTGGCACACCCCAGGCTAACGCCGCGTTGCCGTGGGGGGCCCCGGTCTGCTACACTCTGACCCCGTGCGCCGTGTGTCGGTGCTACCGCACGACCCGGTTGGGCCGAGTCGTAAGGACGCTGACGGTCGCGTAGCACGAGCCTGGGAGGTGAAGGTTCCATCGCGAGAGAGCTGAAGGTGAACGAGCAGATCCGCGTACGTCAGGTACGCCTCATCGACGCCGACGGCGAGCAACGAGGAGTGATCGAGACGCGCGACGCCATGCGCATGGCGCGCGAGCAAGACCTCGATCTCGTGCTCGTCGGTGAGCAAGCGCAACCGCCGGTCGCCAAGCTGTTGGACTACGGCAAGTACCGCTACGAGCTGCAGCAGCAGACGAAGGAAGCCCGGAAGCGCTCCCGTGCGCAGGAGATGAAGGCGATCAAGTTCCGGATCAAGATCGACCGGCACGACTACGAGACCAAGGTGAACCACATCCGTAGGTTCCTCAAGCAGGGTCACAAGGTCAAGGTCACGATCATGTTCCGGGGTCGCGAGCGTACGCATCCCGAGCTCGGTCAGGAGATCCTCAACAGGGTCGCTGCCGACGTCACCGAAATCGCTGTGGTGGACTCTTCGCCAGTGATAGCGGGGATGGACATGAACATGGTGCTGCGGCCCGTCGCGACCGCCGCCCCCGTCACGACCGCCACCCCCGCCGCCACCGCCGGCTGAGGCCGGTACGGCCGGACTCGAGAGGCGCCGCCGGGCCGTACCGGCGCCGCTGCGTTCGACCGGCACACACATAGACCGGGGCGCCGCCCCGGACCAGAGGAGCGCAAGACGCATGCCGAAGATGAAGACCCACAAGGGCACCAGAGCCCGTGTCAAGATCACTGGGCGAGGTAAGGTCAAGGCGATGCGATCCGGGAAGCGACACCTGAACTACAAGAAGTCAGGCAAGCGCATCCGCCAGGGTCGGACCGACCTCCTCGTCGCCTCGACGGAGCACCGGCGCATCAAGCGCTTGCTCCCGTACGACTGAGGGGGAGCCGGACCATGCCTAGAGCCAAGACCGGGAACGTGCGTCGCGCGCGGCACCAGAAGGTGCTCAAGCGAGCCAAAGGGTACTGGGGTCTGCGCAGCAAGAGCGTGCGCATCGCCACCCAGACCCTGCTCAACGCGTCGGATTACGAGTACCGCGATCGCCGTGACAAGAAGAACGACTTCCGACGCCTCTGGATCAGCCGGATCAACGCCGCCACGCGCCAGCAAGGACTCTCGTACTCGCGCTTCATGCACGGGCTGCGGCAAGCCGGCGTAGAGGTGGACCGCAAGATGCTCGCCGACCTCGCCGTGCGCGAGCCCGAGGCGTTCAAGCGGCTCGTCGAGGTCGCCAGGGGCGTCGCCGCCTGAGCGGCTGAGCGGCTTCCTCCTGCCTGAGCGGCTTCCTCCAGCCAGACTCCAAGCCCTCACGCCCCATCGGCCCGCCGGTGGGGCGGTAGACTGCTCCGATGCGAGTACTACGTGGCACGCACGAGGCGCTCGAGGCGCTCAGGGACCGGCAACCCGACTCGGCTCATCCCGGCCGCCGCGCGCAGGTCGAGGCGGTACTGCAGGAGGTCAGAGCCCACGGTGACGAGGCCTTGCGCGCTTACGGCGAGCGCTTCGACGGGGTTAGCCTCGAAGAGTTCGCGGTACCGAGCGAGGCGCGTGTCGCGGCAGCTGCGTCCTTGTCAGCCGAACTGCGCCGAGCGATCGACCTGGCCATCGCCAGGGTCCGCACCTTCCACGAGCACCAGCCGCGCGAGGCTGCGCTCGTGCCGACGCACGACGGCTGGTTGGGGCAGGTGATCAGGCCCCTGCAGAAGGTGGGCTGCTACGTTCCCGCCGGGCAGGCGCCGCTCTTCAGCTCGTTGATAATGAGCGCCGTCCCGGCGCGAGTCGCTGGAGTGCCCGAGGTGGTCGTCTGCACGCCGCCGCGCGCCGACGGCAGCGTAGCCGCCGAGATCCTCTACGTGGCGGAGGTGCTCGAGCTCGGGCACGTCTACCGCCTAGGCGGAGCCCACGCGATCGCCGCCCTCGCCTACGGCACGGAGCAGGTACCACGTGTCGACATCATCGTGGGTCCAGGTAGCCCTTGGGTGGTGATCGCCAAGAAGCTGGTCTTCGGCCAGGTCGGGATCGAGTCGCTGCCCGGCCCCACCGAGACGCTGGTGATCGCCGATCACAGCGCGAGCGCGAGGCACGTCGCCGCCGACCTGCTGGCGCAGGCCGAGCACGAGGGAGCCCAGCCCGTCCTCGTGACGACCGACGAGGGTGTCTGGCTGGCGGTGGAGAGGGAGCTCGAGTCTCAGTTGTTCGACCTCCCGACGGCGGCAACCGCGCGCGCCAGCATCGAGGAGCGAGGTCTGGTCGTGATCGTGGAGGACGCCAGATCCGCCATGACGGTCTCCAACGCCTACGCGCCGGAGCATCTCTGCCTGGACGTCGAGGACCCTTGGTCGTGGGTGCCC
>SKSV01000186.1 GCA_007122815.1 Trueperaceae bacterium
CGGGCTCGTAGCTGAATGGCTCGACGCCGACATCGCCCTCGTAGTCCACCTCCATGAGTGCTGCCAGGACGGGGGCGAACTCGTCGGCCCCCTGCCCTGGAGCGCGCCCGTTGCTGTCGTTGACGTGCACATGTCGGACGACCCCCGCAGGCACGTGGCGCCTGATCAGCACCTCCACGGGCTGGTCCTCGCTCAGCCTCGCTGCGCGGCAGTCGATCATGCTCCGCAGCCCCGGGCTGGCTACCTCCTCGACGATCTCGAGCGCCTCCTCGACGGTGTTGATGAACTCCGTCTCGTGGCGCGAGAGCGGCTCGATGCAGTAGCAGACGCCAGCCGCTTCCGCGGCGCGGCCCGCGATCGCGAAGGCCTCGGTGGCTCGGGCGATCGCGCCCTCGCGGTCGCCCGCCGGCAGCGCACGCTGCCGCGGCGAGCCGTGTACCAGGATCTCGGCTCCCAGGTCCGAACAGAGCTCGACCATACGCAGCATGACCTCGAGCGTGCGGGCGCGAACATCAGGGTCGGCGCTGGTGATCGACAACCCCTCGGGCGCGACCAGCAGCCAGTGGAGCGACCCGATCCGGATACCGGCGTCGGCCGCTCCCCGTCGTGCCTCTGCCCGAGCTTCAGGGCCGAGCAGATGCGGCTGCTCGCCCAAGGTGAACGGTGCGACCTCCAGGCCGTCGTACCCGAGGGCGGCAGCGAGGTCGCACTGGGCCGCGAAATCGAGCTCGCTTACGACTTCGTTGCACAACAGGTAACGCATCAGCCTCCCTGGCTCCGAATCCTGGCTCCCCAGCTCTTCACGCTCTTGAGGAACCACTCGCTCCCCAGCAGGAAGGTGATCAGGATGACGACCCAGAGGATCAAGCTGATGGGGCGGGTGAAGAAGGGTGCGAGGCTGCCGTCGGAGAGGACCAGTCCTCGCCTGAGGTTCACGTCGAGGATGGGCCCCAGCACGACCCCCAGCACCAGCGGCGCCATCGGGAAGCCCAGCAAGCGCAGGCCGAGACCCAGTACACCGAAGCCGAGCATCACCCAGACGTCGAACAGGCGGCTCGCGATCGCGAAGGCGCCCACCGTGCAGAGCACGAAGATGATGGGCATCAGCTTCACGTGCGAGACTCTGAGGACCAGCAGCATCGGCTTCGTGAGCAAGAGGCCGAACAGCAGTATCGCGGCGCTCGCGTAGAAGATCATCGCGGTCACTTCGAAGATGAAGGCCGGGCTCTCGATCATGATGAGCGGCCCCGGGCGTACACCATGGATGAACAGGGCCGCCAGCAGGACCGCTGCAGGCGCCGAGCCCGGGATCGCGAGCGTGAGAACGGGGATGATCGCACCAGGAACGGCTGCGCTGTTACCCGTCTCGGCGCTCATGAGGCCCTCCACCGAACCCTTGCCGTACTCGTCCTTGTTGCGGCTCGTGTTGCGCGCCACCGCGTAGGAGACCCACGACCCCATGTCCTCACCCACGCCGGGCACCAAACCCATGAAGGTGCCGATGAGCCCGGAGCGGATGATGGTTACCCAGTGCTTCAGCACGTCGCGCACGCGCGGGATCACCGAGCCCGCCGCGTCCTTGACGGCTTGGTAGGTCGGGTTCTTCATCACCCACAAGACCTCGGTGAACCCGAAGACCCCTACCAGGACGGGCAACAGCCCGAAGCCTCCAGCTAGGTCGGTGTTGCCGTACGCGAAGCGCGCGTACGCGTGCACGCCCTCCTGACCCACCATGGCCACGAGCAGCCCGAGGAAGCCCGCGATCCAACCTTTGAGAGGATCGCCCTGCCCGGTCAAGCGGCCCGAGATCACCACCCCGAAGACCGCCAGCCAGAAGAACTCGTACGACTGGAACCCAAGTGCGGTCTCTGCCAACAGGGGAGCGAAGATCGCAAGTGCCAGCATCCCGACCACCGTGCCGAAGAAGGAGCCGGAGGTGGCGATACCCATGGCCTCTCCCGCGCGTCCCGTGCGCGCGAGCTGGAAGCCGTCGAGGGCCGTGGCCGCGTTGGCGGGCGTGCCCGGGATGTTGAGCAGGATGGCGCTGCGGCTGCCGCCGTAGATCGCTCCGACGTACATACATATGAGGATCATGACGGCGTCGCCGGCGGCGAGTTGGAACGTGAGCGTCGTGAGCAGCGCCAGCCCCAGCGTGGCGGTCAGGCCAGGCAGCATGCCTACCGATATGCCCAACAGGGTGGCCCAGCCTACGTTGAAGAGGGTTCCCGGCGAGAACAGCTCGACGATGGCAGTGGCGAAATAACCGAGTCCGTCCAGCATCCGAGTCCTAAGGGAGGGTCACGAGGAAGACGCGTTGGAAGACGAAGGTCACCGCCGCTGCCACCAGCACGGCTTGCAACAGCGAAGTGGAGGCGTACGTGACCAGGGCAGCTCTGCGCCCCGCTCGTCTGAACTCCGGCCTCCACTCGAACACCAGCAAGAAGGCCAGCACGAACAAGAAGGTTGCAAGCCAAAACGGCAGCGCTCCAACCAGGAAACCGCCGTAACCGACCGTAAGGATCAGCGTCAGAAGCAGTCTCGGCGTGCTGCCCGGCTCGTCTTCACCTGCGACAGGCGGCACCTCGTTGCCTCGTCGCCAGGCCACGGCCGTGCGCGAGAGCATCACGGTCCCGAACAGCGCGAGCACTGCTCCCAAGATGCCCGGCACGATGCCAGGCACGGTATAGGGGTTGATGCCGAGGTGCTCGAAGCGCGGCATGCGCCACGACTCGATCACAACCCCTATACCCAGGGCGATCAAGGCGAGACCGGTTAACGCGTCTCTACGCACGATCGGCGTTCATCTCGCTCATCGCCACGGCCGCCTCACTCTTCCCTCCTATCTCGTCAAGGGCGCTCGATGCCGACGTCAGCGGGGTTGATCGGCGCTTGGCCACCGTCGTAGAGCAACCAGGAGTTCTGGCGGACCATGCCCATCGCGCGATCTTCGGCATCGTCACCGTAGTACGGGGTGAAGAGCGCGCCGCGCTCGGTGGCGTAGTTGCGCAACACGTCCGAGTCGGAGATCACGTCTTCCCAGATCATGTCGAACGTCTCCACGCACTCTTGCGGGACTCCGCGAGGCACCCAGATACCGAAGTAGTTCGTGGGGATGTCCAGATCGGGCAGCCAATTCGTGATCGGGGGAATCGTGCCGTAACCGTCGAGCTCGAGCTCCGTGTCGCTCACCGCAGCCAGAGGACGGATGCGGTTGCCGCGGATCATCTCGGCCTGCTCCACCGCGAGCTGCGTGGTGACGGGCGTCTCGCCGCCGACCGTCGCGATGACCGCCGGGTTCCCGCCTTCGTACGTCACGTGGCGGTAATGGACCCCCGTCGCGCCGGCGATGAGCTCCATGGCGTTGTGTCCGGCAGAGGACTGTCCGGCTGACGCCACGGCGATCTCGCCAGGGTTCTCCCGGAACGCGTCCAGCAGGTCCTGGAAGTCTTCGTACGGGGTGTTGACGTTCACCCCCACGACCGAGGTGTTGGCGACCGTGAGGTAGAGGTGCCAGTCGGAGAGATGCGTCTCGAGCATGTCGAGCACGACGTACGTGCCAAGGTCGCTGGCTGCGCCGGCGGTCCAGGTGTAGCAGTTGGGAGCCGCCTCTAGGGCGTTGCGCGTCCCGATCGAGCCCGATGCGCCTGGCTGGTTCACCACTACGACGCTCTGCCCGAGCTCAGCTTCGAGCTCTCCGGCGACCAGGCGTGCCATCTGGTCCGTCGAGCCACCAGCGGACCAAGGCACGATGATCGTGATGGGTCGGGTGGCTTGCCATGGGTAATCCTGCGCGAAACCGGAACCGATGAGCAACGCGGCCAGGGCCGCTGCGGCGAGGATGCTGCGCTTCATGCTGTGAGCCTCCTTGTGCGTGAAAGACTGTCAAGGCCCGAAGAGCTCCGCGAGATGCACGCGGAAACGCCCGCGGAAACGCACGCGCACTTCAAGCCGGGGGCTCGCGCCAGGTCCTCCCCTCCGCAGCGAGTAGAGCGCGCTACACACCCAGGCACCGCGCCGGGGCAAGCCTAGGGCGCCTCACTGCCGTCATGGACTATCGGAATCGATTTTAACTGCCCGTCATCTGGGGTGTAAAGGCAGCCAGCTGGCCCCGTCACGCCCCCGGCACGGCGAAGAAGCGGATGCCAGCGAACGGCTCGGCTTCGGCGGCCGGCTCGGTCTGCAAGAAGAGCTGCTGCGCCCCCAAGCCGTTCGACCAGAGCGGGAACGCCGCGCGCGTCACGCTGAGGGGCCGGTGATGCTCGAGCAGCAGCGCCGGGCGCGCACCCGGCACGTCAGCGAGCGACTCCAGCGTGCCGGTGCGCAGGCCCTGCCATATGGCCCTCGCCTCCGCTTCCTCTGCCCCGCGCGCCAGCAGCCCGCCGCCACCCAGCGTGACGGCTGAAGCCTGGTGTCCGCTGGCGATGCTCGAGGCGTCCTCGCGCAACGCCTCCAACGCAGCGGCTTCGTCGTTGACCGGGAGTC
>SKSV01000213.1 GCA_007122815.1 Trueperaceae bacterium
ACAGAGAAGTCGCGCACGTGCAGCTCGTAGACGACCGCGTCGACCGGATCGGCCAAGGCCGGCTTCACGAGCTCCGTCCAGCCTGGCGGCGCCAGCTCGGGGTCCGTGAGGTCGACGACTTGCGATCGGGCCGAGTTGGTCGCGAGGCTCAGCGAGTACGGGTCCGTAACGAGGTTCCGCTCGCCGCGGCCCGTGCCGTGGACGAAGACCTCTACGTCGAAGAGGTAGTACTGACCGCGCCAGCTGGGATCGCCCTCTACCGACCAGACGCCGTTGCGCGTGTCGCGCGTCATCTGATGCACTTCCAGCGCTTCACTCGCGCTGCCCGCGAAGCGCACGAGCTTCACGTCGGTGGCCGTCGGCGCCCACACCGATACCGTCGGCACCTGCTCGCGCCACGTGACTCCCAGCGGGGCGTCGGTGGCGTACAGGTCGTCGAGCACGCCGGCGAGCTGCAACCCGGTGGCGTCCACCAGCAGCCCGCCGCGGTCGCTAGCCACCGCCAGCTGCCCCTGGAGCAGCTCCTCGAGCTGTTCGGCCGGTACGTCGACGAGACGAAGGGCGCTGAAGCCCGCCAGGTGCGGGAACTGGCGCAGCACCTCCGCGGGCAGGCCACGCTCGTCGAGCTCTAGGGGGATACCGGGTGCGCCCGATACGCCGTCGTCGGTGAGCGACAGTCCGTCGGGTGAGGCGAAGAGCGCGAAGCTCTGGTCCGGCGTCAACACGCCCGCGTCCCAGGCGATCAGGTCGGCGCGCACCCAGTGCGCGCGGCGCGCCTGGATGTCGCCGCCTCCCACGCGGAGGTCGGGCGGCTCGCGGTAGATCGTGGAACTGCCCGAGAGCAGGTAGGCCTCGTCGCCCTCGAGCAGGTCGAGGAACATGTCGGGGCCAGGGTCCTTCTCGTCACCCTTGTGGACGATGAAGCCGAGGCGCTGGGCGTCATCGGTGAGCGGCACGTCCCAGTAGACCCCGTAGGCGCTCGAGCCGCTGGGCTCCAAGCCCTGCTCCCATGTCACCTGCGCGGTGGTGTCCTCCCAGACGTGCAGGACCCAACCCTCGAAGGCGCCGTCCGGGCGGGCGTAGTGAAGCCGAGCGAAGCCCTCCTCGGGTGGCGGCAGAGGCCGCGAGCTGTGGATGCGCTCGCTTCCCGAGACGAGCCACACCTCGCGCCCGTGCTGGGAGATGACCAGGAACATGTCGGGGCCAGGGTCCTTCTCGTCACCCTTGTGGACGATGAAGCCCACGCGTTCGGCAGCCTCGCTCAACCGGACGTCCCAGTAGGCGCCGTAGTCATCGAAGCCGGTGATGGGCAACCCCTCGGCCCACGTGACCTGCTCCAGGGTGTCCTCCCACAGGTGCAGGACCCAGCCTTCGTAGTCGCCGTCGTCGCGTTGGTAGTGGAAACGCGCGACGTCTTCAGGCAGCGGCTCCTGAGCGAGAGCGGCAACGGGCAGCGCGAGGAGGCAGAGCAGCGTGCAAGGCGCGAGGAAGCGCAGCAGCGAGATGGTGGAGCGGCCGGCGGATGGCATGCGGGTCTCCCTCCCAGCTGGCGCCAGCCAGGCGCCGATGCGTGAGTCTACCGCCGGTGGTAGGCTCCGCGCCGTGCCCGCCGCTCCCGGCGCTTACCGCTACCGCCTGCTGCCCCTGCGCTTGTTGCACGTGTCGGTCGGCCTCGCGCTGTTCGGGTTCAGCCTCGCCTGCATGTTGCGCAGCGGCGTGGGCCTCGGGCCCTGGGACGTCTTCCACGAGGGCGTGGCGAACCGCACGCCGCTCTCGGTAGGGCAGGTGATCATCGCGACGGGCTTCGTGTTGCTAGCCTTCGCGGCCTTCGCCGCGCGCATCCGGCCCGGGCTCGGCACCGTCTTCAACATGCTGATGGTCGGCGCTTGGGTCGACGTGTTCCTGGCGTCGCCGCTCCTGAGCGTTCCAGGGTCGTGGCTTGCGGGAGCGGCCCTGTTCTCGACAGGTCTGGTCTTGAACGGCGCTGCCACCGGCCTCTACCTGAGCGCGGGCCTCGGTGCAGGACCCCGAGACGGTTTCACCTTGGGGCTCGCGAGGCTCGCGCGAACCTCGGTGGCGCGAGCGCGGACCGGGGTGGAGATCTGCGTGCTGCTGGTCGGCTGGGCTCTCGGGGGGACCGTTGGGGTCGGTACGCTGGTGTTCGCGTTCACCATCGGACCCCTCATGCAGCTGGGGCTGAAGGTGTTCCGGCCGCTCGAACGCGCCTACAGCCGCCCCCGGCACACCGGCGGGGCCGCTGGCTCGTAGCGCGCCTCGCGCCCAAGGCCAGCGGCGCCCCGACCTGGAGTCGGGGCGCCGCTAAGCGTGCAAGCGACTGGGGTCAGTCGAGCTCGAGCTCGCCGCGCCGCTCGTGCACGTCCGTGCCCGACCAACCGAGCTCGCGCTGGGCCTCCACGTCGTCGGGCTCGAACGGCGAGAACGCGTCACCGAGGTCGTCGGCGTCACCCCACTCGGTGATGGTGAAGTTCAGGAGCGCGGCGACGTCGGCGTCGGAGAGCTGACCCAGGGCGGGCATCAGCCCGTTGTACGTCGTGCCGTCCACCATGATCGGGCCTTGGAGTCCGTAGAGGACCACCTGGATCAGGTAGTCGGGGTCGGCGGCGTAGAGGTCTCCCACGTGACCGGCGACGGGCGGGAAGGCGCCGGGCACGCCCATGCCGGTGGCTTGATGGCAGGCCGCGCACTGCGCGCCGTAGACCGCTCCACCGTCCACACTGGCCAGTATGGCCGACTCCTCTTCGCTCTCGGCTGCCGGCGGCGCGAAGGTGAGGTCGACGCCGCGTTCGACCACGAGCTGCATGGCGTGGTCGATGTCGACGCGGGCAGCGCCGTCGTCGAGAAGCTCGAACCCGCTGAGGCGCCCCTCCGCCTCGGTGAGGAGGGCCTGGTGCTGGCTGTCGTCGAGCGCCTGGTACTGACCTTGGGAGCGGAGGTTCATCAGCACGAAGATGGCCAGGATCACGACCACCATGCCGATGGTCCCCATGATGAAGCCGCGCTTGACGGCTTCCTGGCTGACGATGTACTGGCGTATCGGTTGGTCAGGCATTCGGCACCTCCGTGGCCGTAGCGCTCGCGCTCGTACCGCGCGCGGGCGCCGAGTGGTCGGCAACCCGAACAGGGACCGGGGCGTGTTTCAGGCGGGGGTCGTTCGCCGGGACCAGCGTGCGCGACGCCAGGCTACGGAGCACGAAAGCGAGCCAGAGGCCGCCCAAGCCCACGAAGACGAGCACGTCCGCGACGGTCGCGAGGCCGGTACGGCCCACCTCAGGCGCCAGGTACCAGTAGGTGTGCACCGCCTGGTTGACGAGGGCCCATAGCGACATGACGACGAGGGCGGCGCGTTGCCTCTTGACCCAACGGGAGAAGAGTATCAGGAAGGGGAGGGCGAAGCCCGCCACCGCCAGGTAGACGCCGATCTCGCGCCATGGCTCGACGTCGAAGCGCAGCACGTAGAAGGTGTTGGTCTCGACGATGTTGCCCGACCACTGGATGATGAGCTGGCTGACGTTCACGTACGCCCAGAACATGATGAACGCCATCAGGAAGTTGCCGAGGTCCTGCAAGCGCTTCCAGGTGAGGAGCTCGTCGACCTCTGCGTCACGGCTCGCGATCCAGACCGTGGCGACGATCGTGATGGCCATCGCGCAGATCACCTGGCTGATCATGAAGATCAGGCCGTAGAT
Organism: Trueperaceae bacterium; assembly: GCA_007122815.1. GTDB lineage: Bacteria > Deinococcota > Deinococci > Deinococcales > Trueperaceae > CSSed10-48. The sequence goes on from SKSV01000213.1 coordinate 3,708, forward strand.
GCCGGACCACCACTCGGGCGTGAGCGACATGCCCCAGTCGACCGCGGCGAGCGTCACGGTGATCACGTAGGTGATCAGCGCTGCCCCGGCGACGCTTCGCATGCGGTAGGCCAAGCGCGCAGCATCGGCCGGACGAGCGTCCTGCTCGCGGGCGTTGCGCAGGAAGAACCACGCGATGAGCACCCAGGCGACGAAGTAGATGATGCCCCTGATCGCGAACCAGGTGTGGTTGAGGTAGCCGGCTTTGAACTCCACCAGCGGGTGCGCCGCCACGTAGGCCGCGTCCGACCAAGGGTACAGCGCGCCCACGCCGAAGAGCACGGGTACGAAGAAGAGCGCCGTCAGCGGGAGCGCTGCCACCATGGCTTCTAGAGGACGCCGGACCAGCGCACCCCACGATCCGCCCGCCATGTGGTTGACCGTGAGCAGCGCCAAGGCGCCGACCGAGACGCCCGACCAGAAGACGAACGCCATCAGGTAGGCGCCGAAGAAGGTCTCTGCGCGCAGGCCGAACAACGCCCCTAGGAGCACTCCGGCGACGCCCAGCACCAGGGACACCAGGAGCGGCCTGGACACACCGATGGAGGGACCCGTCACGGCAGCCTCCCTTCGCTGTCGCCGAGCTCCAGCGCTCGCCTCACCTCGTTCGGAAGGTCGTCGAGGGTGGCGTTCTGCGACAGTTGCAGCGCCTTGACGTAAGCCGCGATGGCCCAGCGGTCCTCCGGGGCGATGCGGCTGGCGTAGCTGTACATGCGCCCGAAACCGTTCGTCATGGCGCTGAAGTAGTAGCCGACCGAGGCGTCCAGGAGCCTCTGCTCATGGAAGGACGCTGGCCGCGGGAAGCCGCGCCTGACGACCATCCCGTCGCCCTCACCCGTGTATCCGTGGCACATCGAGCAGAAGATGTCGTAGCGCTCCTGGCCGCGCTGGAGCAGCTCGTAGCTCAGCTCGATGGGCAGCTGGCTCACCAGTCCGTCTGGTCCCATCCCCGTGAAGAAGACCGGATCGATCCCGCCGCGCTCGCGCGAGACTGTGCCCTCCAGCAGCGGCCGGTTGCCCGAACCGTCAGCGAAGAAGGGGCTGGCCTGTTGCGCTCCCAAGCGCGGCTGCTCGGCCATGTTGCGTCCACAGCCCGACACCAGCAACGCGAGAGCCAGGCCTGCCGCCAGCACGACCGAAGGCACGCTTCGCGAGGCCTTCACCGTTCCACCTCCGTCACCGCAAGGGCCCCCGTGCCTTCGAGGAAACCGCGCGTGGCCTGCAGATCGAAGCTGGGATCGCTCGCCTCGATGCAGAGGAAGTAGCGGTCGCGCGAGACGCGCTCGAACCCAGGGGTGTTGAACACCGAGTGATGGAGGCTCGGCAGTCCGTTGCGAGCGAGCATCACTCCCGCCGCGGCGAGCGCGGAGAGGAGCACCGTCACCTCGAAGGTGATGACGATGAAGTTCGGCCACGAGTTCAGGGGTCTGCCGCCGACGTTGAGCGGGTAGAACTCCACGCTGGCGTACCACTGCAGGAAGAAGCCGATGAGCACGCCGGCGAGGCCCACCGCCAGCACCACGTAGCCGAGCTTGCTCGGTGGGTGGCCCAGCTCCGTGTCCAGGCCCTCGACAGGGTAGGGGGTGTAGGCGTCCATGCTCCGGTAGCCGTCGCGCCTGGCGGCGCGGGCGGCCTCGAGCACCGCCTCCGGGCTGTCGAACTCGGCGGCCAGGCCGTAGAGCCGGTCGTTCGCCGCGTCGGCGCGGTTGGTGGCGGTTGAGTCGCTCACGACCTGCCCCCCTCGCCGTAGTACTGGCTGCGCACGTGCTCGAAGTAGTCCGAACCGTGATGCGCGTCGTGGTGCGCCATCTCCTTCATCTCCGAGGTAGCCACGGAGGGGAGCAGCCTGATGAACAAGAAGAAGAGCGTGCCGAACAGGCCGAAGCTCCCAGCGAAGAGCGCCCAGTCCCAGAAGGTCGGTACGTAGTTGAACCAGGAGCCGAGCAGGAAGTCCTTGGTCAACGAGACCACGATGATGACGAAACGCTCCAGCCACATACCGATCGAGACGATGATCGCGATCACGAAGAGCGCGGCGGGGTTCTGCCGCACGCTGCGCAGCCAGAGCGGCTGGATGGCCAGGAAGTTGCAGGCGATCAGCGCCCAGAAGGCCCACCAGTGATCCGCGCCGAAGACGCGGTTGTAGGCCATGTAGAGCTCGAACTCCGCGCCGGAGTACCAAGCCATGAACAGCTCGATCCCGTAACCGTAGACCACGATCATGCCCGTACCGAGCAGGAGCTTCGCGGCGTTGTCGAGGTGCCGCATGGTGATCACGTGGCGCAGGTGGAAGGCGCGCCGCAACGGTATGGCCAGCAGCAGCACCATGGCAAAGCCCGCGAACACCGCTCCGGCGACGAAGTAGGGCGGCATGATGGTGTTGTTCCAGCCCGGCACCTGCGACACGGCGAAGTCGAGCGCGATCGTGCTGTGCACCGAGAGGACCAGCGGGAAGGAGAGAGCGGCCAGGATCAGGTAAGCCCGGGAGTAACGCGCCCAGCCTCGCGCCGAGCCGGTCCAGCCGAGCGAGAGGACGCCGTAGAGGAGCTTCTGGAAGCGGCTCTTGGCGCTGTCTCGCAGCGTCGCCAGGTCCGGCACCAGGCCGATGTACCAGAAGACGAGTGAGACCGTGGCGTAGGCGGTGATCGCGAAGAGGTCCCAGGTCAGGGGGCTGCGGAACTGCGGGAACATGCCAAGCGTGTTCGGGTACGGGAGCAGCCAGTAGAAGACCCAGGGCCGGCCCAGGTGGAGGATGGGGTAGAGCCCGGCGCAGACCACCGCGAAGATCGTCATAGCTTCGGCGAAGCGGTTGATGGAGGTGCGCCAGGGTTGCCGGAACAGCAGCAACGCAGCCGAGATCAAGGTGCCGGCGTGACCGATCCCGATCCACCAGACGAAGTTGATGATCGGCATGGCCCAAGCGACCGGCATGTTGTTGCCGAATATCCCCGTGCCGGTGGTGATCAGGTGCACGATCGAGATCACGTACAGGCCGAGCAAGCCAGCGCTGACCGCGAACCCGGCCCACCACCACAGCGGGGTGCGGCCCGAGAGGACGGGTGTGTTGACCGCGTCGTCCAGGCCGCCGGGGGACTGCCCGGGAGCGAGTACCCGGGTGGTCTCCACGAAACGCGAGGAACCGCTGGTTACGGCCATCACGCGCTCCAATCTTCGGCGAGCGCCGGGTGTGGGTTGCTCACGCGCGCCAGGTAGGTGGTCCGGGGCACGGTGTTCAACTCCTCCAGGAGCGCGTAATCGAGCACCGAGCGCTTGGCTTCGCTGACGCGGCTGGTCTCGTCTGCGAGGTCGCCGAACACGATCGCCTCGGTGGGGCAGGCGCTCTGGCAGGCGGTGATCACCTCGCCGTCGCGGATCCTGCGGTTCTCGTTGCCCGCCTGGATGCGCGCGGCCTCGATGCGCTGCGTGCAGTACGTGCACTTCTCCATCACGCCACGGCTGCGCACGGTGACGTCGGGGTTGTTCGCCAGCGAGAGCTCGGTAGCGTCGGTGGAGAGCTCCGCGTACTGCAGGTAGTTGAAGCGGCGCACCTTGTAGGGGCAGTTGTTGGAGCAGTAGCGCGTCCCGACACAGCGGTTGTACACCATCACGTTCAGGCCCTCGCTGTCGTGCACGGTGGCAGCCACCGGGCAGACGGGTTCGCAGGGCGCCTTCTCGCAGTGCTGGCAGGCCATGGGCATGTGGTAGAAGTCCGGGTCGTCCAGGCCGCCGCGGTGGTAGGCGTCCACCCGGATCCAATGCATCTCGCGTCCCACCAGCACCTGGTCCTTGCCCACGATCGGGATGTTGTTCTCGGACTGGCAGGCGGTGACGCACGCGTTGCAGCCGGTGCACACCGTCATGTCGATGACCATGCCCCACTGGTAGGAGGTGTACTCCCAGTCGGGGAAGATGTCGGACTCGTGGTGCGCGACGGGGTGCACGAAGGTGGGGTGGTCGGGCTCGGCCCGGAGCTCGGCTAGCGTGCCGGTGCGCACTATGTGGCGGCGCTCGCCGGTACCGTCGAGGTTGTGGTGAGGCTGCGTGGTAGCGAGGCGGTAGCGCCCGCGGGCCCGCGTGGCACCGGTTATGCGCGTGACGCGTGAGTCGAGCGGGCGTACGGCAGCGAGGTCGACGCCGACCCCGTTGCCAACGCGGCCCGCGGCGCGTCGCCCGTGGCCGAGCCAGGACGTGATGACCCCCGGAGCTTGGCCCGGCTGGACCCAGACCGGGAGGGTGACCTCCCCGTCCGCCGTGGTTACGCTCAGGAGGTCCTCCTTGCTGACCCCCAGCGCCTGTGCGGTGGCCGGCGCGACTATCGCCACGTTGTCCCAGGTGAGCTTGGTGAAGGGGCGCGGGAGCTCCTGCAGCCAGCCGTTGTTGGCGTGCCGGCCATCGGCCACGCAGGGATCTGGGACCAGGTGCAGCACCAGCTCCGAGGCGGGGGGCAAGTCCAGCTCGAGAGGTCGGAGCTCGACCTCTAGTTCGGGCGACGCCGTGCCGTCGACCACGCCGCGGTACAACGAGCGCTGCCAGAAGGCGTCGAAGTCTCCCTCCACGCGCTCCCTCCACGCGGCCCGGATGATGTCGTAGGCGCTCTGCTCAGGCTCGCCCAGGAGCGCGGACAGCAGCTCCAACTCGCTGCGACCGCCGTAGAACGCGGTGAAGAGGGGTTGCGTGATGGTGACGCTGCCGTCGAAGGCGCGGGCGTCGCCCCACGTCTCCAGAGCGTGCGCCTGCGGCGCGTGCCAGGTGGCTAGCGCGGCGGTCTCGTCGACGGCCTGGCCGAGATGCGCACTGAGCCTCACGCGCTCCATCGCGTCGGCGAAACGGAGCGAGGCGGGTGCGGTGTAGCCCGGGTTCGCCCCTATCACTATCAGCGTGTCGACAGCCCCCGCTCGCATGGCCTCGGTGAGCTCGGCGAGCGAGCCCGAGTGGACCTCGGGCTGCGCCTCGGGCGAGGCGACGTAGCGCACGGTGTTGCCGGCGTTGCCGAGCTCGTGGTTGATGGCGTGCGCCAGGGCGTGCACCGAGGCGCTCTGCTCTGGTCCGGCCAGCACCAGGGCCGAGCCGGCGTGCTCGCGGAGGTCGCCGACGAGGGCTCGCGCCCAGGCGGGCTCGACGCGTGCGGGGAGGTTCACCTCGGGCACACCCGGGACACCCAGTTCGGCCGCTACCCAAGCGGCGAGCGCAGCCACCTCGGACGGCGCTAGCGCCAGCCTGTGGTCGGCGAGCGAACCAGTGGGGCTCGGGCTGCTCTCGACCTGCCACAACCGGTTCATGCCGTCTTCAGCCGACCTGACGCGGCGTCGGGCGGCGAAGTCACGCGCGTAGCGGAGGCGGCCCGGGCCACGGTTGGTGAAGTCGGCGTCGAGCGAGAGGATCACGTCCGCGACGCTGAGGTCGTACACGGGCGACACGTCCTCGTCGAACGCGCGCCTGGCTCCCTCGAGCGCCGAGTCGGCGTGCAAGGGGTCCCACTGGTGCCAGCGAGCCTCGGGGTAGAGGGCGAGCAGCCGCTGCAACTGCGCCGCCACCGTAGGTGAGGTCACCGTCTCGGTCAGGAGTCGCACCCCGGTGCCGTCGGACGAGGCCTCCAGAGCCGCGCTCAAGGCGCCGACGAAGTCGCTCCAGCTGCGCGGGCTGCCGCCCTCGCTGGCGCCCTGTGAGCGGTCGGGATCGTACAGGGAGAGAACCGTGGCGGAGGTGGTGGGTGCCGCCGCGCCGAGGCTGGCGGGATGATCCGGGTTGCCTTCGACGCGTGTCGGGCGGCCTTGGTGGCTCTCCGCCAAGATGCCCTCGGCGTAGCCTCCCTCGAGCACTGCGGTGGCGAAGAAGAGCGGCTTGCCCTGCACTAGCTGCTCGGGTTGCCGGACATAGGGAACTATCTTCTCGCGTGGCAAAGGCGGCCTGGCGCAGGCCGAGAGGCCCGCGAGTGCCATGGATGCGCCGAGGAGCTTGAGGAACGAGCGGCGGTCGAGCGAGCTCTCGAGCGGAGCCGCCTGCCGCGGGAACTCCTTGCGCATGAACTCTTGGAACTCCTGGGTGTCGGCCATCTCGTCGAGGCTGCGCCAGAAGCCGTCTCCGCGTTCACCCTCGAGGCGCTTCCGGATGGCCGCGAGGTCGAGGCGTTCACCCGAGATCAACGGGTCCGCCGCCGGGGCGCCCAGGTTGGTGCTGGTCTTCTCGTTCATCGGTGGCAGGTCGAGCATGAGATGAGCTTGTCGGTGTCGACGTGGTAGGCGGCCACCAGTTCGCGACCGAGGGCGAGTTGGTCACTGGGCGGCTGGTAGGCCATGTTGAGCACCTCGCTGCGCGGACGGAGGAAGCGTTCTGGGGCACGATGGCACTCCATGCACCACCCCATGGTCATCGGTTCCGCCTTCCAGATGCCGCCCATCTGATCGACGCGGCCGTGGCAGGTGCTGCAGCCGACGCCGCTCGCGATGTGGGCGCTGTGGTCGAAGTAGGTGTACTCGGGCACGTTGTGCACGCGGTTCCAGCTGACCGGCCGGCCGTTCTCCCAGGAGCTCCAGAGCTCCGCGAGCTGCGGGTCGCCGACCCTGACCTGGGAGTGGCAGGTCATGCACGTCTCGCTCGGGGGCACGCTGGCGGTCGCGGCGACTTCGACGCTGGTGTGGCAGTAGCGGCAGTCGATGCCGAGTTGGGCGGCGTGGAGGTTGTGCGCGAAGTCGATGGGTTGGGGAACCGGTACGCCGACGGCGTTGTTCATGGTGCGAGCGAAGATGGGAAGGGCGACTGCGAGGGCCACCAAGAACGCGCCCCCGCCGAGGATCGCCCAGCGGACGAAAGCGTTGGTGTTGGGAGGGAAGTACTGGGGCATCAGGCTGCGTCCTGGGCGGGCTTCATGGCCCTTGGGATGGTCGGCACTGTAGCACAATAGCGCGTCGCTGCCACTGCCGGTACCGCGGCAGAGAGGGGAACGTCGGTCGGGTAGCCGACGCGCCCCCCGAAGGGGGCGCGCTGGCATCCTGGTGGAGCCTGCGGGATTCGAACCCGCGACCTCTCGCTTGCAAAGCGAGCGCTCTCCCAGCTGAGCTAAGGCCCCGTGAGGGGTACCGCTGGCAGACTACGTGGCGCTCGCCGTCTCGTCAAGCGAACCCTCGTCGAGACGCGCGAAGATCATGCGGCCCATGTTGGTCTGCAGGCTGCTCGTCACCACCGAATCCACGGTGCGACCCACCATCTCGCCCGCGTCCTCCACCACCACCATTGTGCCGTCCTCGAGGTACGCCAGCCCCTGCCCAGCTTCACGGCCCGGCTTGGCGATGGTGAGCGAGAGGCGCTCGCCCGGCAGGAAGGGCGCCTTGAGTGCGTTCGCGAGCTGGTTCAAGTTGAGCACCCGAACCCCCTGCAGCGCCGCTACCCGCTCGAGGTTGAAGTCGGTGGTCACCAGGTCTGCTGGGCGCGTCAGGCAGAGCCTGATCAGGCGCTCGTCGACCGCGCCGCTGCCGGGGTCGTCCTGGATGACCTCCGCCTCGACGGCGCTCTGTTGCACCAGGCGGTCCAGCATCTCGAGGCCGCGACGCCCGCGCTTGCGGCGAAGCGGGTCGTCGGCGTCGGCGACCCGCTGCAGCTCGGCGAGCACGAACTGGGGGATCAGCAGCTTGCCCTCCACGAAGTTGGCCTCCATCACGTCGACGAGGCGCCCGTCGATGATCGCGGAGGTGTCGAGCAGCTTCGCTCGGGGAGCGCCCGGCGCATCGTCGCCGTTCGCCTTCAGTACGCGGCTCACGCTGAAGTAGCGCCTGTTGGAGACGAAGAACCACGACGACGCCGTGACGAGCAGCACCGCGATCAGCAGCGACCAGTACCACGTGAAACCGGGCACCGCTGCGAGCACGTTGTTGAGCAGCACGGTCATCAGGAGCGCCATGGTGGCTCCGCTGCCGGCGGCCAGCACCACGTCCGGAGGCACGTCCGATGCCTTGTTCAGCAGCCCCTCGAGCCGCGCACCCCAGCGTTGGGAGAGCCTCCCGGTCATCAGGTAGGTGATCAGCAGGCCGAGCACGCTCATGTAGAGCAAGGTGTTCGGTCCCGTCAACCAGCCGAGCTCCAGCCACCAAGCGCCCCAGGCGAACCCCAGCATGGCGCCGAGAGCGGCGAGCGGGATGCGCACGATGATCACCGACAGCGACGGCGAGGTCGCAGCGCGCTCCTCGGGGCCCCCGCGCTTGCTCATGACGGCCCCCAGAGCGCGTCGAAGGCGGCTCGGACGCTCCGCACGGGCACGTGCTCGGCGCCCGCGTCCGCGCCGCGCTGCGGCGGCCCCACTACCCTCGGGTGCTCGGCGCGAACCGCTTCGCGTGCCCGCCGCTCGAACTGAGCCACCTGCCGCAGCTCCCCCGCCAAGCCGATCTCGCCCACGAGGACCGTGGCTTCGGGGAACGGGCGGTTGGTCAACGCCGAGGCGACCGCGGCGGCGATCGCGAGATCGGCGCCCGGGTCGGTGACGCGGAGCCCGCCGGCGACGTTGACGTAGACGTCCAGGGCGTCCAGCGGTAGCCCCAGGCGCCGCTCGAGCACCGCCAGGACCACGTCGACGCGCCTCGCATCGAGCCCCTGCACCACCCGCTTGGGGCTGGGGTACGGGGTCTTGGATGCCAGCGCTTGGACCTCTACCAACAGCGGCCTCTGGCCCTCGAGCACCGCCGCCACGACCGACCCGGGCACCCCCTCGGGGCGCTCGGCCAGGAACGCGGCGCTGGGGTTGCTCACCGCCACCAGCCCGCGCGCCGACATCTCGAACACGCCGACCTCACCAGTGGGACCGAAGCGGTTCTTGAGCGCGCGGAGCACCCGCAGGTCGGCGGCCGACTCGAGCGCGAAGGTGGCGTCCACCACGTGCTCGACGAGCTTGGGGCCGGCGATCGCGCCCTGCTTGGTGACGTGTCCGATCAACACGAGTGTGGAGCCGGACTCCTTGGCCGCCTGCGTGAGCAAGGCCGTGGCGTCGCGCACCTGGCTCGGTGACCCCGCCGCAGGTCCGTCCACGCTGCTCAGGGTCTGTATGGAGTCGACTATGGCAAGCGCCGGCCTCGCCGCGCGCAGGTGTTCGGCCAGCATCGAGGCGTCGGTCTCGCGTGTGATGCGCAGGTGGTTCGCGACACCGAGGCGGCCCGCGCGGAGCTTGACCTGGCCCGGCGACTCCTCACCGGCTACGTAGAGGGTGCTGCGCCCCGCCTTCGCCGACTCGTCCGCCAACTGCAACAGCAGCGTCGACTTGCCGACCCCGGGCTCGCCCGCCAGCAAGAGCGCGCTACCCGCCACCCAGCCTCCCCCGAGCACCCTATCGACCTCGGGCAACCCCGAGGGGACACGCTCCAAGGCGAGTGCGTCGACGTCCTCGAGGCTCAACTGCCGCAGCGGCTCGAGAGGCTGGAGCGTTCCTGCTGGCGGCTCGGCTTCGGGCCTGACGGACTCCCAAGTACCGCAGCGTGGGCAGCGCCCCAGGGGACCAGGGGAGCGTGCGCCGCACTCGCTGCACACGTAGGCTCGGCTCACCCTCGCCACGTAGCCACCACCCATGGAGAGCGGGCCGAAACGTCAGACATCGCTCAAGCATAGCCCCCAGCGGTGCTGCCAGGCTCAGGCGATGGGCACTGGCCTCGCGAAGACCAGCTTCCCTTCGTCGACCGTCACCAGGATTGGTTCCTCGCTCCCCCGCTCGAGCAGCTCCAACGAGAGTGGGTCCTCGACGTACTCACGCAGCACGGAGCGAAGCGGCCGTGCGCTCTCGCCGGCCGGCAGGCGCTCCACCAGGAACCCCGCCACCTCGGGCCCGAAACTGATCTCGACGTCACGCGTCCCTAGCTCGACGCGGATGTCCTCGAGCATCTGGTTGGTGATGTGAACTATCGCGACCTTGTCGAAGCGGTCGAAGGCTATCACCTCGTCCAGCCTGTCCAGGAACTCCGGCGCGAAGATCGTCTTGAGAGGCGCGTCCGCGTCCAACTGCTCCATGCGTTGGAACCCCACTCCGGCACCGCGGTTGAAGCCCGTGTTGGAAGTCATGATCAGGATCACGCGGCGGAAGTCCACGGTGCGGCCGAGGCCGTCCGTGAGGCGACCGTCGTCGAGCACCTGCAGGAACGTGTTGTAGATGTCGGGATGCGCCTTCTCGATCTCGTCGAGCAGCACCACCGTGAAGGGCTGCCTGCGCACCGCCTCGGTGAGGCGGCCACCCTGCTCGTGACCGACGTAACCCGGGGGTGCCCCGATCAGCTTGCTGATCGTGTGCGCCTCCTGGAACTCCGACATGTCGAGGCGCACGAGCGCGCGCTCGCTGCCGAAGAGCTCCAGAGCCAGTTGCTTGGCGAGGAAGGTCTTGCCTACGCCCGACGGACCCACGAACAAGAAGGACGCGGACACGCGCGTGCGGCCTCCCAGGCCCACCCGGGCTCGCCGGAGCGCTGAGCCCAAGGCGCGTATCGCCTTGTCTTGCCCGACCACCGCGCGGCGCAGGTTCTCCTCGATGTGGGCGAGCTTCCCGGCGTCCTGGTCGTCGACGTACACGCCACCCCAGCTGTTGACGACGGCCTCGACGTCCTCGCGAGAGACGACCGGCGTGCCGTCGGATCCCTCCACCACCGGGAAACCCAACGACTTGTTCAGGCGCGTGCGGGAGGCGGCCTCGTCGATCAGGTCGATCGCCTTGTCGGGGAAGTTCCGCCCCGGCAGACTGCGCTCACCGAAACGCACGGAGAGCTCCAGGATCGCCTCAGGGATCACCACGCCGTGATGGGACTCGTACTTCTCGCGCAGCCCGTGCAGGATCTCGAGCGACTCCTCGGGTGAAGGCTCCAGCACTATCACTGGCTGGAAACGCCTCTCGAGCGCCGCGTCCTTCTCGACGTAGCGGTGGTACTCACCGGTAGTGGTGGCGCCTATCACCTGGACCTCACCACGGGACAGGGGCGGCTTGAGTATGTTCGCGGCGTCGAGGGTCCCCTCGGCCCCACCGGCGCCCACCAGGGTGTGTAGCTCGTCGATGAAAGCGACCACCTTGGCGGCCCGCAGCTCCTCGATCACCTGGCGCAATCTCTCCTCGAACTCGCCGCGGTACTTCGTGCCGGCGACGATGTTGGAGAGGTCGATCGAGAGGACCCTGACCTCCGCGAGGTTCGGCGGCACCCTGCCCTCGACGATGGACTGAGCGAGGCCCTCGACGATGGCCGTCTTGCCGACGCCAGGCTCGCCTATGAGCACGGGGTTGTTCTTCGTGCGCCGGGAGAGGATCTGGATGACCCTGCGGATCTCTTCCGTGCGACCGATGACCGGGTCGAGCTTGCCGTCGCGCGCTTCCTTGGTGAGGTCGCGGGCGTACTCGTCCAGGAACGGCGTGTTGACGGTCTCCTGCTGCTGCTTGGGATCGGAGGCCGCCAGCACGCGCCAGCGCACCGTGTCGACGTCCCGCGTCAGGTGCTGGAG
>SKSV01000236.1 GCA_007122815.1 Trueperaceae bacterium
CCTGGAGGACGACCCTGACGGCCGCGCGCGTCTCGTGGGCATCGTGTGCGACCGTGACCTGCGCGCGGTCGGTTCGCCGCACCCGAGCGCGCGGCCGGACGTGAACGTGAACGACCCGGTGCGCAGCGTGATGGTGACGCCGGTGGTCACCGCCCATCCCGAGGACTCGGTGGTCGAGGCAGCCGCACGCATGCGTGAGCGGCGTGTCGGAGCGCTGCCGGTGCTCGACGGGCACGAGCTCGTAGGCATCGTCTCGGCACGCGACCTGCTCGACGCGATGGTGCGCCACGCGGGACCGATCGAGCCCTCCTCCCACCTCGAGGTGGAGGTGGGCAACCGGCCGGGCTGCCTGGCGGCGCTGTTGGTCGCGCTCGCCGAGCGTGGGCTGAACGTTTCGAGCCTGATCACCACCCGCAGCGAGCCCGACGTGCTGTGTCTCGCGATCCGCGTGGACACCATCGACGCGGCGCGCGTGGTGATCGAGCTCGCGCGTGAAGGATGGACCGTGCTCTGGCCGGACGTCGCTACGGTGCCGGAGGCGCTGCCGCGACCAGACCCAGACCTAGAGGTGGCCAGATGAACGCGCCCACGCTGCTCGTCGACGACCCCATCCTGATCCGCTCGCCCTTCGGCGCCGCGCACCCCTTCCGCGCGGAGCGCGGCGCGCTGACGCGTTCGCTGCTCGAGGCCTGCGGCGCCTTGGCCCAAGACGAGGTCGCGAGCGTGAGCAGGCTCGACGAGCGGCTCCTGCACTCGGTACACGACGGGGCGTACCTCGAGGCGTTGGTGAGGGCCGGGCGCGGGGAGCGTGTGGGCGACCTGCGACGCTTCGGGCTCGGCACCGGCGACTGCCCGGTCGTGGAGGGCATGCACCGCGTGGCCCTGCGCGCTGCGGACGCCACGGTGACCGCCGCGGAGCTTGTCGCCGACGGCACAGCGCGGCGCGCGGTGCACCTGACCGGAGGCCTGCATCACGCGCACCGCGCCAGGGCATCGGGGTTCTGCCTCGTCAACGACCTCGCCCTGGCGATAGAGCACTTGACCCAGAGGCACGGTCTGCGCGTGGCCTACGTCGATGTCGACGCTCATCACGGTGACGGTGTGCAGGCGGCGTTCTACGACCGCTCCGACGTGCTCACCGTCAGCGTCCACCAGAGCGGACGCACCCTGTTCCCGGGCACCGGGGGTGAGGAGGAGATCGGCTCCGGGGCGGGCCGCGGCTTCGCGGTGAACCTGCCCCTGGATCCGTTCATCGACGACGACGGTTACCTCGCCGCGTTCGACGAGCTGGTGCCAGCTGCCGTCGCGGCGTTCCGGCCGGACGTGCTGGTGCTCCAAGCCGGAGCCGACGCTCACTGGCGCGACCCGCTGGCGCAACTGGCCCTAACGGGCGACGGCCTGGACGCGGTCTTCGCGCGCGTCATCGCGCTCGCGGAGCACTGGTGCGAGGGACGCATGGTGGTCAGCGGCGGCGGGGGTTACGACGCCTGGCGCACCGTGCCTCGTGCCTGGGCGCGCCTCTGGGCGCGACTGGCCGAGCGCGAACTGCCCGAAGAGTTGCCCGCAGCGTGGCGCGCGGAGTGGCAGCAGCGCTTGGGCGTGCGCCTGCCCGAGTACCTCAGCGAGAGCGCCCGCCCGGACCTCGATGCCCGCGCTACCGCGCGCGCGGCGTCGCACGCCATGGCCGTCGCAACGCGCGTGGCCACGCGCCTGGCGCCGCTTTGGAGCGCCGCCGCCTGAGGCGACAGCAAGGAGTGAAGATGCGCATAGGATTCGTCGGACTAGGAACCATGGGCGAGCCCATGGCGGCGCGCCTCCTCGATGGGGGGCACGACCTGAGCGTCCACAACCGCACGCGTGAACGCGAGCGGGCTCTCGCGGAGCGTGGCGCCAAACGCGCCGAGAGCCCTCTCGAGGCCGCGCAGGGAGCCGAGGTCCTGATAACGATCGTCTCCGACACCCCGGACGTGGAGGAGGTGCTGTTCGGCGAGCACGGCGCGGCGCAGGCGTTAGCGCGTGGGAGCGTCGTGCTGGAGATGAGCACGATAGCTCCGCAGGCCACTCGCGAGATGCATGCGCGGCTCTCGGAGCAGGGCGTGGCGATGCTCGACGCTCCGGTATCGGGCGGCAGCGAGGGCGCGCAGCAAGGCACGCTCTCGATAATGGTGGGTGGAGACGCCGAAGCTCTCGAGCGCGTGAGGCCGGTACTCGAGCTGCTGGGACGGACGATCACCCACGTGGGCGACAGCGGAGCCGGTCAGGTCGCCAAGGCCATGAACCAGGTGATCGTCGCGGGCACCTACGCCGCGGTCGCGGAGGGACTGGCGTTGGGCATGGCGGCAGGCATCGACGTCGAGGCGGCGCACCGCGCTGTCTCGGGGGGAGCGGCGGCCTCCTGGGGCCTCACGAACCGGGGGCCGAACATGTTGCGGAACGATTACCCTCTCGGCTTCAGGGTCCGGCTGCACCACAAGGACCTAGGCATCGCCCTGGAGGCGGCTGCTGACCTCGGTGTCCCGCTCCCGCTAGCCGCCTACGTGGCGCAGATCGAGGCGGGGCTGATCAAGCGAGGTTACGGCGACGAAGACGTGAGCGCGATCGCTCGCGTGGTGCGTGAGCAGGCCGGGCTGGACGACGCTTAGCGCGGCCGGACACGAACTCAGGCGGCACGCCTGGCGATCACCCACACGCGCGGGTCATCGCGTCTCGCGGGCCGCGCGCTCGGGTAGGTGATGGTCTCGACTCGCTCGAAGCCGTGCGCGCTCAAGGTGTCGTGGAGCTCGGCGAGGTCGAAGGGGCGCTCCTCGTGATGCTCGACGAAGGCACCTCGGGGACCGCGGCAGTAGGCGGCCACGCGCGCCCGTTGCGTCCGCGGGTCCCAAGTGTGCTCCCAGCGGTAGTAGACGTCACCGGCCCAGCCCTCGGCCACGCCGTCCTCCCAGAGCGAGCGGAGCCCGACGCTGGTGTTGACGTCGAACACGAAGGCCCCGCCGGGTGCGAGGTGCGCCGCCACCCGCTCGCAGGCGCGGGCCAGTTCGCCGTCACCGGTGAGGTTGTTGAGCGTGTCGAAGACGGCGACGACCAGGTCGAAGCTCTCACCCAGCGCGAGAGCGCGCGCGTCAGCTTGCAGGTAGCGTCCTCGTGGATCGCGTGCACGAGCCATGCGGATCATCTCGCGGGAGGCGTCCACGCCCAGCACCTCCATGCCGTGAGCCCGGTACTCCTCCCCTGCCCGGCCGGTTCCACACCCGAGGTCGAGCAGGCGCGCGCCGCTCCAGCCGCGCTCGCTCAGCTGCGCCAGCACGAACTCGCACCACTCGCGGTAGGGAACGTCCTGCATGATCTCGTCGTAGACGTCTGCAAGGGCCGTGAAGGGCGCCGCGCGGCGAGCTTTGGCGGCGCTCACGGCGCGGGCGACGGCAGACCCGTCGGGATAGTGACCCAAGCCAACGTCGTGCGCGCGCTACGGAAGTAGCGTGTCCAGGACCTTGAGGGCGACGCTCCGCACCCCGCTGCCCCCCCGGCGGAGCTGCCTTCAAGGTTCTTCTCTGCCCTGTAACTCATGCCGCTCCTGGCGCGCGCCTCTCGAGGGCGCGGGCCCCGCGCATGCTACCCCTGATGGGGCTCGCCGGTGCGACCCCTCGACGGTGTGGCCAGGGTGGTAGCGTGACCCCATGATCGGCGTCGACCTCGGCACTACCACGGTGCGTATCCATCTCAAAGGCAAGGGCGTCGTGCTCCGCGAGCCGGCGGTCATCGCCGTGGTCAAGGGCACCACGGACGTGAAGGCCGTAGGCGAGGAGGCGTACCGGATGCTCGGGCGCACTCCCGGCAACGTCATGGCGGTGCGGCCCATGGCCGACGGCGTGATCGCCGATTACACCCTCACCGAGACGATGCTCAAAGCGTTCATCCGGAAGGTCCTCACCGGGCCCGCCCGCTTCTTGCGCCCGACGATCATGGTCTGCATCCCCTCGGGCATCACCGAGGTGGAGAAGCGAGCGGTGGTGCAGGCCGTCCACGAGATAGGTGCTCGCAAGGCGCTCTTGATCGAGGAGCCCATCGCCGGCGCCATCGGCGCGGGCGTGCGCATCGAGGAGCCGGTCGGCACCATGGTGATCGACGTGGGTGGCGGCACGACCGACATCGCGGTGCTTTCGATGGGCGGGATCGTGGTGAGCGAGTCCCTGCGCATCGCCGGGAACGTCTTCGATCGCGACATCATGGCCTTCGTCAAGGCCAAGCACAACCTGCTGATCGGCGACCGCACGGCCGAGGAAATCAAGCGCACGGTGGGCGCGGCGATGCTGCCGGCCTCCGGTGAGATGGCCGAGATGGAGGTCCGTGGTCGCGACCTCATCGACGGCATGCCCAAGACGGTCGTGGTCTCCACCGAGGACGTGGTCTCCGCGCTGCGCGACTCCCTCGACAAGATCGCCGTGGGCGTCCGCAAGGTGCTCGAGCAGGCCCCGCCC
>SKSV01000058.1 GCA_007122815.1 Trueperaceae bacterium
ATGATGAGCAGGAAGAACGCGAAGCCGAACCCCCGCAGCAGGCGCACCAGCACGCGCTCGACGGCGTCTCGATAGAGGCGACCGAGGTCGATGCCGCGCAGCGCGTAGCGCACGAGGTGACCCGCGAGGCCCATGGCGAGCAGCGCGAAGGAGACTCCCCAGAGAGGTTCCACGTCCGCCAACCCCAACGGCCTGAAGCCGGTGGAAAGCAGCCAGGCGAACCCGATGAGGGCGCCGCTCCCCACGGCCACTCCCGGCGGCGTGCCCCGCGGTCCGCGCACCGTGCCGACGATGGCTCCCAGGGCCAGGCCGAGCAGGAGGGCGGTGCCTATCGGCAGTGTGGTGACCATGCCGCCGACGAGCGTGGCGAGTAGGGCCCAGCCGCTGACCATGAGTGAACCCGTGAGTGCGCCGATCGATGCGGCCAGCATCGCACCGGCGGGCGAGCGATGTCGCCGCGAAGTAGTGGCGGTGGCGCTCATCGCTCGGACTCCGGCGCGAAGCGGTAGTACAGGACCATGAAGGCCAGCAGGACGACGAAGAGGATCAGGGCGACAGCCGATCCCGCGCCGATGTCGGAGCGCGCGAAGGCCTCGTCGTAGACCATCACCGGCAGGTTCTTGGTGCCGGCGGCCCCGCCGGTGAGCAGGAAGATATCCTCGAACTTGTTGATCAAGAACATGAAGCGGAGCAAGAACAACACCGCCAGGATGCCTGCGAGGTTCGGCAGGGTGACGTACCAGAACTTCGCGAAGGGCCCGGCGCCGTCGACGTCGGCGGCTTCGTACATGTCCATCGGGATGGCCTGTAAGCGCGCCAGGATGAACAGGAAGGCGAACGGGAAGTAGTTCCACGAACTGAAGACGACGACCGTCGAGAGCGCGAGCGGGAAGGCGAAGGTGAGGCCGAGCACACGCACGTCGATGGCGCGCTGGCCGAGGAAGTTGACGGGACCTTCCAGCAGCTCCCAGCGTTGCCCGAGCGCGTTGACGGTGCCGCTGAACGGGTCGAGGAAGAAGGCCCACACGAACGCGACGGCGATCACCGGCGCGACGTACGGGAACAGGAACAGCCCGCGCAGGAGACCCTGGCCGCGGAAGTCACCGTTGAGCAGCATGGCCGCGAAGAGCCCCAACAGGATCGAACCGAACGAGCTGAAGAAGGTGTAGTACAGGGTGATCCTCAGCGTCGGCCAGAACTCCGGCCCGGCGAGGATGCGGCGGTAGTTGTCGAGCGTGAACACCAGGCTGGTGAGCACGTTCTGGGCCCTGCCTCGCATCTCCGTGGGCGCCGCACGTACGTCGGGGGCGCCGGCCTCCAGGTAGGAGGCGTCGGACACCAGGGCCAGTTCGAGGGTCTCGCGGTAGCCCGCTTCCCAGTCGCCGAACCTGCAGGTGACGACGCGTGCGTCCTGGCCGCAGCGCGGGTCGTCGGCGACGAGGTCGAGCCCGACCGGCAGGGTCTTGCGCCAGACCACGTCGCGGAGCTCGGCACGCTGGCTGCCGTTGCGCATGGTCAGTCGCAGGACGAGTACGTCACCCGGTGCCCCTGGCTGCTCGGTCACCCGCTCGTTGGCCACCGGGGCTGGGGCCCGCAGGTCTGCCAGGGTGATCGGCTTGAAGCTGATCCACACGGTTAGCAGGACCGGGACGAGGACGATGAGCAGGATGACTGCGAAGGTCGGCGCCAGCATCCAGTAGGCGAGGCGCGCCTCGCGCATGGCAAGGGTCGTGCGTCGCACCGCCATGCGGTTCCTCCTTGCGGGCGTCGTGTGGGACGAGCCGGGAGCGGAAGCTCCGCCCGCCCGGTCGTACCCGCGGTGGTGCGACCGCCGGGGGTGAGCACCCCCGGCGGTCGGTAGCGGACGTCAGCGCAAGGCGTCCACCCGCTGCTGCAGCACGGTGGCCGTCTCGGCAGCGTCGCGGCGCCCGTCGAGGAAGTCCCGCACCAGCTCGCTCATGATGCGTGTCCCGTAGAGGCGCCCGACAAGGTCGCCTTGTCCCTGGGCGAAGCCCCAGCGGCTGCCCGTCTCGAGTCCTTCTACGATGGACTGGATCACTTCGTCGGGGAAGAAGTCGGCGAGCGGAGCGAAGCGGTCGACGCCGATCTCGAGGTTCGACCAGCCTTGGGTGAAGCGGTCTGGTTCCTCGAGCGTGCCGCGGCGGACCGGGAACTTGCCGTGCGCGGCCATCGACAGCCAGTCGAGGTAGCCGTCGCCGAGCAGGTACTCCACGAACGCCTGGGCGGCGTCGATGTCGGCGTCGACGGTGATTCCCAGGTACTGGAGCTGCGCCCAGCCTGCACCCGAGGGGTGACTCGGTCCGGCGACGCTGGTCACGAAGCCGGTGTTCGCGGCGAGCCAACCGCTGTAGTGGGGCTCGTCGGCGGTGACGGGGAACTGGTCGCGCAGGCCTACGAGCGAGGTGAAGATGAAGGGCGACCAGACGATCATGGCGGCGCTGCCGTCCTGGTACATCTCGCGTGACTGCAGCCAGTAGAGGTTGCCCGGCGGGCTGGCTTCGGCCAACGCCTGGTAGAACTCGAGCGTCTCGACCAGCGCTGGGGTGTCGAGGGTGACTGTGCCGTCCGAGTCGACGAGCTGCACGCCGTTGGCCAGCGCGAAGTGCTCGAAGACCTGCATGAAGTAGTCCTGGCTCGGGTCGGTGGCGGCGACGAAGCCGTACATGTTGGGCGGGTCGTGCAGCGCCTCGACGGCGTCCAGGATGGCCTCGAAGGTGGTGGGAGGCGCCAGCCCGTGCTCTTCGAAGAGGTCGGCCCGGTACAGCAGGAGCTGGGTCCAGCCATCGGTCGGAACCGAGGTGTACTCGTCCCCGAACGCGACGAGCTCGAGTGCGCCGCTGCCGAAAGTGGCCTTGCCGAGGTCCTCTATGACTTCGGTCGCGGCCGCAGTGTCGAGGATGCCGGCCTGGGCCCAGGTGAGCGCGTAGTTGACCGGATGGAAGATGACGTCGGGCAGGTCGCCGGCAGCGAAGGCGGCGGTCATGCGCTCGGCGAGTTGGCTCTCCTCAACGGGTACGACGTCGACTGTGATGCCAGTTGCCGCCAGGAAGTTGGCTGCGATGCGCTCCTGCACCACCATGCGCTCGGGTTGATGCTCGGTCGTCCAGAAGGTGATGGATTGCGCGCTGGCGAGCGTTATGACCAGCAGCGCCGACACTAGGCTGAGGGTGCGTCTCATGCGGAACTCCTTCGGTCGGTCGTGGACGGGGTGGCCCGGGGGGATCGGGCGGACGTTGGTGGTTCCGGTGGCATCACCTCCTCGATGGTGCGCCCGCTCGCGCGGCGGGGCCGGTGACGTGCGGGTCCGACGGCGGCCCCGAAGAGCCGCGCACGACGAGCGTCGGCGCGACCCGCAAGATGGGCACGGCGGCGTCGAACGGGCTTTCGAGCACCAGGCGGGCGGCGGCGCGCCCCATGTCGCGGCCCGGTTGGCGCACGGTGGTGAGCGGCGGGTGCAGGTAACGCGCCCAGGTGAGGTCGTCGAAGCCGACGACGCTGACGTCGTCTGGAACCGCCAACCCGCGACGGCGGGCGGCGTGCAGCAGGCCGACAGCCATGCGGTCGCTGGCGCAGAACACCGCGGTGACGTCGCGCTGCCCGAGCAGCCGTTCGGCAGCCGCCTCGCCACCCTCCTCCGTGAACTCGCCGGCCTCGACCGGTCCCGGTTCGAGGCCGGCCTCGGCCATGGCAGCGAGGTAGGCGTCGCGCCGCTCCAGGCCGTCGCGGCGGGTGCCGGCGATGTGCCCGATCCGCCGGTGGCCGGCGTCGAGCAGGTGCCGCACGGCCGCGCGTACGCCGGCCGCATCGTCGAGCCGAACCTGCGGGTCGCCGTCGTCGGGTCCGTCGCGCTGTACGTGGGCGACCGGTGTGCCGGCCACAGCCGCACGCAGGGCGTCGGCTGGCAAACGGGAGCCGATCAACACCAGACCGTCGACCTGGCGCCCGCGCAGCAGCTCGATCGCGCGTCGCTCGGCGGCCGGTTCGAGGTGGTCGGTGACCAGCATCGCGTGCATGCCGCGCTCGTCGAGAACGTCCTCGATGCCGCGGGCCATCTGGGCGTAGAGGGGGCCCATCAGGTCTGGTACGACGACGCCCACCAGGCCGCTGCGTCCGGTCACGAGTCCGCGGGCGACGTCGTTGCGGCGGTAGCCCAGCCGAGCCACGGCGGTCTCGATGCGAGCGAGCGCGGCGGCGCTCACGACGCCACCGTTGAGGGCCCGGGACACGGTCGCGATCGAGGCCCGAGCCTCGCGGGCGACGTCGTGGATCGTGGGTCGCGATCGGGACACCCTGCACGCTCCTGCGCGGTCGGTCTGACGCATCGATGGAAACGTTTACAGTCTGTGTTCCCGTAGTATGCCCGACGCACTCGCCGGCGTCAACCCCGCGCGTTCACCCAGGTAGCTTGTTTCCGGAGAGGGATGCGAAGGGGCTCGATGCCGCAC
>SKSV01000054.1 GCA_007122815.1 Trueperaceae bacterium
CGTCATCTTCATCGCCATCCTCTCCACGCTGATGGTGCCCACCGAGATGCTGGTGATCCCCTGGTTCGTGATGTCGGCCCAGTTCGGCTGGGTCGACACCTACTGGGGCCTCCTCTTCCCCGGCTTGATCCCGGGCTTCGGGGTGTTCTTGATGCGCCAGTTCTTCCTGACGCTGCCGCGCGACCTGTTCGACGCCGGCCGCATCGACGGCGTCTCCGAGTTCGGGCTCTTCCTCCGCATCGGTCTGCCCCTGGTCGGCCCCGGCTTGGCGGCGCTGGGCATCTTCGCCTTCATCGGCAACTGGAACGCCTTCCTATGGCCACTGATCGTGGCCCAGTCCGCCTCCATGCGCACCGTTCCGGTGGGCATCGCGCTGTTCTCGGGCGAAGCCGGCTCGGCCTGGCACCTGATCATGGCCACCTCGTCGCTGGCCATCATCCCGGTGCTGATCGTGTTCGTCATCTTCCAGCGCCAGATCATCGAGGGCGTGGTGCTCACCGGGGTGAAGGGGTAATGGTGGCGGCGGAAGGCGACCCGATCCCGAACACGCCCGAGCTCATCGTGGCCGGCAACGCCAGCGTCGACCTGCTGCTGGGCCCGCTCACGCCCTGGCCTCGACCGGGCACCGAGGTGCTCGTCGAGGACGCTGCCTGGCGCGTGGGAGGCGCGCTCGGCAACACCGCCCTGGCCCTGGCGGGGCTGGGCGTGCCGGCGCGCCTGGTGTGGGACGTGGGAGACGACATGCTCGCTGGTTGGCTGGCGGCCGAGCTGCGCGCCGCCGGCGACGCCCCGAGGCGACTGCCCGGCCCCGCTTCCCTCACCGCGGCACTGAACCACCCGGACGGTGAGCGCACCTTCGTGTCGCATCTCGGTCACCTCGCGCTCAGCGAACCTGACGCGCTGGCCGGCGCCATCGACGCAGCGGCACCCGGCGACCTATTGCTCGTCGGCGGCAGCTTCCTCCTGCCACGCTGGCGCCCCGCCCTGGCCACGCTCTTCGCACGCGCCCGCGCGCGCGGCGTCCTCACCCTCCTCGACACCGGCTGGCCGAGCGCGGGCTGGACGGACGCCCTGCGCGAGGAGCTGAGCTCGACGCTGACGCACGTGGACGTCTTCCTGCCCAACCTGGACGAAGCCAGAGGCCTCCTGGCGTTACCGGACGCCACACCGCGCGACGCGTTGGCCGGACTCGGCCAGCTCGTCGCTGGCCGCACCGTGCTCAAACTGGGAGCGGCCGGCGCAGCCCAGCGCAACGGCGAAGAGGTGCTGATCGCACCGGCCCCCGAGCTGACGGTCGCCGACACCGTCGGTGCCGGCGACACGTTCAACGCGGCCCTGCTGTGCGCCCTGCGCGACGCCGTCGCCTGGCCCCAGGCGGTGGCGCTGGCCGTCGCGGTCGCCTCGTCGGTGGTCGCCAGCAAGCCCCGACGCTACCCGCGCTGGTCCAGCCTGCACAGACGCGCGAACGCGACCTGAAGAGCGCTCACTCGCAGCCGAGCAGAACGGTGCCAGTGCCGCCGTCAACGGTGCTCCGCTCAGGGCTCGATCAGCTGCCATCGCGGTGCCCCAACGAGGGCTCCGCGAGCACATCCGCGTGGAACTCGAGCGCATGCGACGCGATCCCGGTATCCCGACCCTGTACGTGATCCACGACCAACTCGAGGCACTGGCGATGTCCGATCGCATCGCCGTGATGAACGACGGGCAGATCCACCAGGTAGCCTCCCACGTCGAGGTCGACGCCGACTGGCGTCATCGCCTGAGCAGCCGCTCCAGAGCAGCTTCGGCCAGGGTGGTGGTGGCGCTGTGGTCCTCGTGAGGCTGATCAGCCGAGGAGGTCACGGCCTCCGCGTCGACAGCGTGCCGCTGCAGCCAGCGGAGTAGCTCGTGGCGCGGTCGTCTGTCGAAGGCGGGTTGCCGCCACGCCTCACGCAACAAGTCCAGGCCGAGTTCGTGCTCACCCATCGCTACGGCCGCGCGCCCGCAGGCAGCGAGCGCCGCCGCGAGCACGCGCGGTCCCCGCAGTACACGGGCTGCGTTCACGATCGCGCGGGCGTGCGACAGGGCGTCTTCGAACTCTCCGCGTGCCAGGTGTGCGTTGACCATGTAGGCGTCGACGAGGGCGTCGAACGGGCTCGGGCGATCGCCAGGATCGCGGTTCGCAAGGAGCCTGCGGCCATAGCGGAGGGCGGCCTCGTGGTCACCCTCTTGGTCGGCGTGGACGATGAACATGGTGGCCTCGAAGCCGCCGACGTCCTCGACGTAAGCAGCGTTGGCCTGCACGAAGGCCTCCGCGTAACGCTGAGCCCGCTCGTAGTCGTCGAGCACGGTCGACAACCAAGCCTCCGTGGCGAGCGTGATGACCGAGAGCTGGCTCCCACGCTCCTGCTCGAAGAGGGCGGCGGCCTCGGCGATGCCGCGCCTCACGGTGTCGGCGTCTCCGTGCATGAGCGGCACCGTGATGCCGGTGTCGATCGCGTGCGCCTCGCCGAGGCGGTCGCCTATCCGCCGGCTGATCGCGGCCGACTCCTCCGCGAGCGCCACGGACGCCTCGTCCCAACCCAGAAGCGCAAGCTCGAAGGAGCGATACGCGAGCATCCCGGCGAGCCCCACCAGGTCGCCCGCCGCCTCACTTGCGGCGCGCGCCTGCTCGAAGCGCTCACCGTCGTCATCACCCGCTTCGCAATCGAGCAGGGCACACAGCGCCTCGGCGCGCGCGAGGTCGTCTCGGCGGCGCACCGCCAGCCCGAGCGCGCGGTGAGCGTTGGCCCTGCGGGCAGCTGAGCCGGGAGCGCGTTGGCGCGTGAGCAGCCTTGCCATCACGACGTCCCGCGCCGGACCCCTGGCGCGCTCGAGCGCCTCCGAGGTGGTCTCGATCAGGATCCTGGCCTCGCGGTACCGGGCCGTCCGGCGCAGCCCACGCAGCACCGCGCTGAGCAGGGTCCCTACAGTTCTCCAGTCGCGCAGCTCAAGCGCTCTCCGCCAGACCCCGACCGCTTGGCCCAGGTCGTCCCCAGCCAGGCGTCGGTAGCGTCCCGTCACCGGGTCCAAGTCGCCTCCGGCGCGCTCGCGCCACACCTTGGTGGCCGCGTCCCAGGCGCGCGCGTCCTCGCCGCTGAGGCTCGCCTGCTCACGTCCGTAGAGGGCGAGCAGTGCGTGCATCTCCAGCCGGCCGTCGACGCGGCGCAGGATCGCGCGGTCGAGCAAGCGCCGCAAGCCACGCCAACCGGTCCCGGCGACCTCGGCCGCGACGGCCGGATCCAGCGTACCCGGCATGAGCGAGAGGCGCGCCCAAGCGGCTCGATCCTCCGGGCCCAGCTGGCTCCAGGTCTCGGCCACGATCGACTGCACGTCTGCGTGGCGCGGTGCCTGGTCCACCAGGTCGCTACTCAACAGCTCCCAGCCTCGCTCGACCGAGTTCTCGAGCTCGTCGAGCGTCATCAGGTCGGCCCACGCCGCCGCCAGCTCTATCGCCAGCGGAGAACCGCCCAGCTTCCGGCAGACCCTCTCCACGGTCGCCACTTCGTCATCGGTCTTGGCTGGCGAGGCCGCGTGGTGCGCGGCACTGAGAAGGAAGAGCCTGGCGGCGTCGCTGGGGGCGTCGTGAACCGCTACGCCTTCGCTGCGGCCCTCGGGCAGTGTTGCGAGCGGCGCCACGTCCACCACCGTCTCGAGCGAGTGCCGCAACCGTTGCCGCGAGGTGATCAGCGTCCGCAGGGGTCCGCTGGCCCGGATCAGCGCGTCTAAGAAGGACACCGCCTCCAGGTGTCGCTCGAAGGCGTCCAGGACGAGCAGCGATCGCCGAGGCGCGAGCGCGGCGACCAGCTGGGGGATCAAGGGGAGGTCGGGTGCGGGCTGGACACCTGCCGCCTCAGCTACCGCTGCCGGGACGAGGTGCGGGTCGTCCACGCCCTCCAGGTTCACGCTCACCACTCCGTCAGGGAAGTGCTCCGCCGAAGCTTCACCGAACGCCGCCGCGAGCGTCGTCTTGCCCATGCCCCCAGGCGCAAGGAGCGTGACCAGTGGCGCCTCCTGGCGCACGAGGACCTCGAAGAGCTCCGCCAGGGCAGCGGCGCGGCCCACCACCCTTCGCGCCGCGCCGCGCAGGACCAAGTCCGGTGACGCCGCTGCGGTCGACCGCGAGTCTCCGATCGTGAGGTGCTCCGTGGGCTCGGCGGCTCCGCTGCGCAGTTCGACCGTGGCGGCCGCCTCGGCCATGGCGAGCGTGGCCGCTTCGGGCTGCATACCGACTTCACGTTCGAGCACCGCCCGGAACGCCTCCAAACGTCGCCTGGCGCCCACGCGGTCACCGAGCCCAGCGGCGGCTCGCAACCCCAGCCTGAGCACCACCTCGTCGAGCGGGTCGGCTCCCACCACCAGGTCGCTGAGCCTCAGGGCCTCGAGGTGGTCCGCACGGGCGTGGGCTTCCTCGATCAGTGCGACGCACGCCTGCCTCCAAC
>SKSV01000033.1 GCA_007122815.1 Trueperaceae bacterium
CGCGAGGAGCGCCACCGACGACCCTGAGGTGCTCGAGCGCATCGCGCGCGAACTCGGCAGCGACCTAATTGTCGACGGCAGGCTCGACCGCTCCGCCACCGCCCGCAAGGTCTTCTCCGACGAGAGCGCCAGGCGGACGCTCGAGGGGATCGTCCACCCGTGGGTGCGAGCCGCCGCCGAGGCGCGCGAGGCCGAGCTTAGCGCCCGCCCCGCACCACCTCCCATGGTGGTGCACGACGTGCCGCTGCTCTTCGAGGGCGGCCTCGACGCGCGCATGGACGCGACCGTGCTCGTGTGGGCGCCGGTGTCGGTCAGGGAGGCTCGGGTGGCGCTGCGCGGCGGCGACCCCAGCGACGTACGCGCTAGGGACGCGGCGCAGTGGCCGTTGGAGCGGAAGGTCGCGCTGGCTGATTTCGTGATATCCAACGACGGCGATGAGAGGGCGCTGGGGCGGCAAGCGGCTTCGCTATGGACGGCCCTGAGGATGCTACGCTCATGAAAAGTTCATGCTGGGGCACCGGCTGCGAACGGGAGCGCAGCCGCGCTCGCGGACTCGGGAGGGAGACCGTATGAGGAACGCTCGGGGCAACGCTTTCGTTCTGGTGCTCGCGGTGCTGCTTGCATTCGGTGGTGGGCTCATGGCGTGGCTGGTGCAGACCGACCACGGCAACGTGGCCGTGAGCCAGGTGCGCTTCGCCGCCGCTGACGGCCGCATCGTGAACGCCCGCCTCTACCGCCCCGAGTTCGCCAGTCCCGAGTCGCCCGCACCAGCGGTGCTGGCGATCCACGGGTACATCAACAGCGAGGGCACGCAGGCCCCCTACGCCATCGAGCTGGCCCGGCGCGGTTACGTCGTGCTCGCGCTCGACCAGCCCGGGCACGGCTACTCCGACGGTCCCGCCTTCGCTGGCGGCTTCGGCGGCATCGACGGCCTCACCTACCTGCGCTCGCTGGAGTTCGTCGACACCGACCAGGTGGTGCTGTCGGGGCACTCCATGGGCGGCTGGGCCGCGCTGATCGCGGCAGCGGTGATGCCGGACGGGTACACCTCGGTGGTCGTGTCGGGCTCGTCCACCGGCACCTTCGGCGCGCCTGAAGGCACACCCGAGTACCCGCGCAACCTGGGGCTCGTCTACGGTACCTACGACGAGTTCTCGCAGCTCATGTGGGGGAGCCCCACCGGAGCGGACATCGTCAACACCGCCAAGCTGCAGACGCTCTTCGGCACCGACGCGCCGGTCGTGCCCGGCACCTTGTACGGCTCGATCGAAGAGGGCACCGCCCGCTGGCTCGACCAGCCCGTGCAGAACAACCCAATGAACCACATCACCACCGCGGGCGTGGCGCCGGTGATCGACTGGGTGCAGCGCACCACCACCGCCCCCTTCCCGATCCCGCCCGAGGACCAGGTCTGGATGTACCGCGAGATCGGCACCGGCCTGGGGCTGCTCGGCTTCGTGCTGGCCCTCTTCGGGCTCTCCAGCGCCCTGCTGCGCGCACCGGCCTTCGAGGTGCTGCGCCTTCGCGTCACGCCGGCGGCGGGACTGTCGGGCTTCGGTTGGTGGCTCGGGGCCGCGTTGACCGCAGCCATCCCCGCGGTGACTTACTTCTGGGCTACCGCCGAGGCGGCCGAGCGGCTGCCCGCGTCCCGGCTCTTCCCGCAGACGATCACCAGCGAGCTGATGGGGTGGGCGCTGGTGAACGGCGCCATCTCGCTCGTGCTGCTCTTGCTCTGGTGGGTCACCGCCGGGCGGCGCCGCGGTGCGCGCGCCGACTCGATCGGCCTGCCCATGGGCAACCTGTTCCGCACCATCATCTTCGCGCTGTTCGTGGTGGGAGGCGCGCACGCGCTGCTAGCTGCGGTCGGAGGTGTGTTCCAGGTCGACTTCCGCGCGTGGGTTGTGGTCCAGAAGCTCCTGTCGCAAGAGCAGGTGATCATCACGCTCTCGTACGTGCTGCCGTTCACGCTCTTCTTCGCGGTGTTCGGCATGGTGCTCCACGGCCAGCTCAGGCCCTCAGATAGCCGCGCCGAGGGCGCTGACGCCATGATCGCCAACGCGCTGATCGCCGCGGGAGGCTTCGCGGTGCTCCTGCTGCTCCAGTACCTGCCCGTCACCGCGGGCCAGCCGCTCACTATCTTGGAACCGCTGCGCACCATCGTCGGTTACCAGGTGCTCGTTCTCCTGCCGCTCGCCGCGATGCTCTCCACTTACCTCTTCGCCCGCACCGGTAGCGTCTGGCCGGGCGCCTTCGTCAACGGCTTCTGGGTCACCGCCTACATCGTGGCCAGCCAGGCGACGCAGTTCGCCCTGTGATGCGTCGCAGTCACTGGCTCCTCGCGCTTCTGCTTGCGCTCGCTGCGGCGCTGGCGGCGTGCGGCGACTCGGGTCCCGCGAACGGCGAGCAGCCGAGCGATGAGGGCGCCTTGGCGGTGGTCTCCGCGCACGGCGCCGCCACGGACGCAGGCATCGAGG
Organism: Trueperaceae bacterium; assembly: GCA_007122815.1. Classification (GTDB taxonomy): domain Bacteria; phylum Deinococcota; class Deinococci; order Deinococcales; family Trueperaceae; genus CSSed10-48. The sequence continues at coordinate 2,475 of SKSV01000033.1, forward strand.
TGCTCCTTGCGGGCGGTTCCGCGGCGGACGCCGCCGTGGCCGTGGCCGCGGCACTGAGCGTGGTGGAGCCCTGGTTCTCCAGCGTGCTCGGTGGTGGCACGTGGGCGCTCTATTACGATGCCAGCGCCGAGGTCGTTACCAGCCTCGACGGGGTGGGCCCGGTCGGGAGAAACGCCAGCGTGGCGGACTACGCCGCCCGCGCGAGCCAGTCGGGCATGCACCAAGCGAACGTGCCCGGCGCCTGGGACGGCTGGATGCTCTGGCTGGAGCGCTACGGCCGCCTGTCGCTGGCCGAGGTGCTCGCTCCCGCGGTTGGGCTCGCCCGCGAGGGTGTACCGGTCAGCGCCGAGATGGCGGCTTGGCTCAACCGCGGCCGTCAGTGGATCCTCGCGAACGAGCACACCGCAGCGATATACGCTCCCGGCGGTGAGCTGCTCCAACGCGGAGCCACCGTCTACCAGCACGACCTGGCCGACACGCTCGAGACGCTCGCCGCGGCGTTCGACGCCGCTTCGCACGATGGCCGCACCGCGGCCCTGCAGGCAGCGCGCGACCACTACTACCGCGGACCGCTCGCCGACGCGCTGGTGAGCTTCTCGGACGACAACGGCGGTTACCTGACGCTGGCCGACTTCCACGGCTTCGAGGCGCAGATCGTCGACCCCGTCAGCATCGAGTACCGCGAAGGGGTCCGCGTCTACCAGAACCCCCCCAACAGCCAGGGCATCACCATGCTGCTCGCGCTGAACGTGCTCGAGGGCTTCGACCTCGCCAGCCTCGGACCCGATCACCCCGACGCCATCCACCTGCAGGTGGAAGCGCTCAAGCTGGCGTTCGCCGACCGCCACTACCACGTCGGCGATCCGGAGCGCGTGCACGTCCCGGTTGAAGAGCTGCTCTCGGACGAGCATGCCGAGCGCCAGAGGCAGCGCATCGCCCTCGATGAGGTGCTCACCTGGCCCATCCAGGACGTGCTCGACACGGCGTCGCGGGAGCCGCTGGGGACCCACTCCGCCGGCTCAGGCTCGACGCTGGTCCAAGACCATGACGAGGCCACCGGCACCACCACGTTCCACGTGCTGGACGCTGAGGGCAACGCTGCCGCCGTCACCACGAGCCTCGGCGCGCAGTTCTACGTCGTCGGCGACACCGGTATCCACATCAACAACCGCATGCGCTTCATCGCGCTGGCAGACGGTGACCCCAACCAGCTCACGCCCGGCTACAAGGTGCGGCACACGTCCAACCCGTACATGGTGTTGCGGGACGGCCGGCCCTACCTCCTGGGCGGCAACACCGGCGCCGACACCCAGGCGCAGGCGCAGGTCCAGCAGGTCGTCAACGTCATCGACCACGGCCTCACGCCGGGCACGGCGGTAGCGCGCCCCCGTTTCGTGACCAGCGCCTTCCCCGCCACCACCTACCCTTACCGCGTCGGCAACACGCTGAGTATGGAGTCCGGCTTCCCCGCCGCGCTAGTTGACGAGCTGCGCCAGCGCGGCCACGAAGTGAGCGTCGGTCCGGGCGTGTGGGGCGTAGCCCACCTACTCATGGTAGACGAGCCCGGAAGCGCCGTGGTCGCGCGCGAGCCGCGCTCCAGCACCTCGGCCGGAGTGGTCATCACGAAGGGTGAGTGAGGCCGAGGGGGCTCGGGCGAGGGGGCTCGGGTCGAACTCAGGCTTCAGCGCCAGTCGATCTCCGAACGGCTGAAGGTGCGCAAGACCGCTCCCTCGCTGACGCTGTAGCTGACGGTTCCGCCCAAACGCAGGGCGAGCGCGTCGAGGAAGCCCTGGAGAGCTTCGGTGGCTTCCTCGACCGCGTCGAAGTCGAGCCCGGCTCCGGCCGTTAGCCCCGCGAGCATCTGCAGCTGCAGAGTCAGTTGCGCCGAGGTCCCCTCGAGCGTGGCCTGGTCGTCGCTGACGGTGAAGCTCGTCGCCGAGGCGGGCACCTCGGGGAGCAACCTAGCCAGCGTCGGCGGGAG
>SKSV01000052.1 GCA_007122815.1 Trueperaceae bacterium
CGCGAAGATCGAGCGGCGGATCTCGCGGATCATCTCGCGGATCGTCGTGCGTGCCGCCTGCAGTTCACGCCCCGCGGCCTCGGTGTCCCGGCTCAGCAGGCGCGCCACCAGGTCCAGCTTGAGCCCTGCGAAAGCCAGTGACTGAGCCACCCCGTCGTGGATCTCGCGCGCGATACGGTTGCGCTCCTCGACGATGGCGAGCTCCTCGGACTGGAGGTAGGCGCTGGCGTTGCCCACCGCCAGGCTCAGCTGCCCGGCGAGCAGCCCGAGGAACGGCAGACTCGCGTCGCTGCCGCGGCCCGGCTCGGCGTGCGCCAGCACGATCACGCCAAGCAGCCTCTCATCGTCATCGCTCGCCAGCGGCAGAAGCACCGCGCTTCCAGCGTCCTCGAGGAGCGGACCTCCCGCCGCGCGCTCGGCGCTCGCGAGCGCAGCCAAGACCAGCGGTTCGCGGCCGGCGGCGGCGCGACCGACCAGACCCTCGCCCGGCCGGATGGGTGAGGGCGCAGGACGCCAGCTCTCGAAACCACCATCGGTGACGCGAACCGCCGCGCGCAACTCGAGGGTACCGTCGTCGTCGCTGAGGTACACGCCCGCGCGCTGCGCCCCGGCTCGCGCCGCCATGCTCGAGACCAAGGTGCTGAGGAGCCGCGCCAGGTTGCCCTCCGCTCGGATGGAGCGGTCCACCTCGAAGAGCGTGAGCAGGTCGCGTGTGCGCCCCTGAACGGCCTCGGCCGCGGCCGCGAAGTCGGCCGCGAGTATGCGGAGCGTCTCGCGCTGCTTGTCGTCCGGGGCCGCGTCGAAGGTCGCCTGCAGGCTGCCCTCGTGGTTCCCGCCCCAGCGCAACGAGAACACCAGCGTCACGGACCCGTCCGCCTCCTCGCGCACGGCGGCGCTCCGCTCGCTCCTCTGCAGGCGCGCGTCACGCCGCAAGGCGGAGCGTTCGGTGGCTGTGCGCTGCTCGTCGTCGAGGTCGTCAGCGTGCACCGACACGACGCTTGAACCCACCACCACGGCACCGAGCCGAGCCCCGGTCACCTCGCGGATACCGCGGCTGGCGGCCTCCACCGCGCGCTCGAGGTCGGGTGCGCTGGCGAACTGCTCGGTGACGCGCTGCAGCGCTCCCAGCACCGAGTAGGCGTCCTGGAGCTCGCGGAACAGCCGCTGCAGCTCGACCTGCGCGCGCTCGCGCGAGCGCACCTCCCGAGCGATCCAGTTGAGCGTGACGAAGGTCGCCAGCGGTCCCAGCACGCTGTAGAAGAGCAGCTGGACCCAGAAGCGCCAGGTTGGCCCTCCCATCGGTACGACGACCAGCTGGTGCAGCAAGACGATACCGACTATGGCTAGCGGCAACCAGATCCGCGCCAAGCGAACCTGCGCGTAGAGGCTGTGGCGCAGTACCAACCTCGAGTCGCCTGCGCGTCCACCGTCCCCCCGCCGCACGCTGGCACTGACCGGCATGCCGCAGGCTACCACCGTAGCCGCGCCCTCCACGACGCCCGTGCGCCCGGCCCGTTGCACGCCGAGGACCTGCGCTTGGCGGGTACACTGCTCGGCATGGCCGACGGTGCTCGCGCAACCAGCGCGGTCCCCCCAACCAGCGAAGCCGACGAGCCCCAGGGGCCGCGCGCCAGCGTCACCAGGGACGGTGTCACCTTCACCCTGCTCGGCACCGCGCACGTCTCGACCGCCAGCGCCGACGAGGTCGCCAGCGAGGTCGCTTCGGGCGCCTACGACAGCGTCGCGGTCGAACTCGATCGCGCCCGCCACGACGCGCTCGTCGACCCCGACCGTTGGGCCAAGCTCGACCTCTTCCAGGTGCTGAAGCAGGGCAAGATGGGAATGGTGGCGGTGAGCTTGGCGCTGGGGGCTTTCCAGCAGCGGCTCGCCGACCAGCTTGGCGTTCAGCCGGGCGCCGAGCTCCGCGCAGCCGTCGACGGAGCGGCCGCGCACGGGTTACCTCTCCTGCTCATCGACCGCGACCTCGGAGTCACGCTGCGCCGCGTCTCCGCCAGCGTCCCCTGGTGGCAGAGGCCCGCCTTGATCTTGGGCGTGGTGGCGAGCGTGCTGTCGCGCGAGGAGATCGGCGCCGACGAGATCGAGCAGCTCAAGCGCGGAGACGTGCTCGAGTCCACCTTCGCCGAGTTCGCGGAGCGCGACCAGTCGCTATACGCACCGCTCATCAGCGAGCGGGACGTCTTCATGGTCGGCCAACTCGAGCGGCAGGTGCTCTCGCTTCCGGAGGGCGAGCGCCCCAAGCGAGTCCTGGTGGTGGTGGGAGCCGGTCACCTGGCGGGCATGGCTCGTGAGCTCGCCGGGAAGGGTGAAGGCGGCCCCGGCGCCGCCTCGCGCGCCGTCCCCGAACTGGAGCGCACGCCGCCGCCCCACCCGCTCAGGCGGGCGCTGCCGTGGTTGCTCGTCGCCGCGATCCTGGTGGGCTTCTACCTCGGCTTCCGCCGCGAACCCGATCTGGGGCTACGGCTCCTGCTCGAGTGGATGCTCATCAACGGGGGCCTGGCGGGGCTGGGCACCATCGTGGCTTTGGCGCACCCGCTCACGATCATCGGGACCACGCTCGCGGCGCCCTTCACCTCGCTGAACCCCTTGGTGGGTGCGGGTTTCGTGGCTGCAGGTCTGGAGCTCTGGCTGCGCAAACCCAGCGTGGGCGACTTCCAGCGCCTCAGGTCCGACGTGACGCGCGCGCGCGGTTGGTGGTCGAACCGCGCGGCGCGCGCCTTCCTGGTCTTCGTGCTCGCCACCTTGGGATCGGTGCTCGGGACCTACGTGGGGGGCTTCCGGATCGTCGACGGCCTGCTGCGCTGACGCCTCAGGGCGCACTCGCTCAGGGCGACTCAGTCAGGGCGCACTCGGTCGAGGCGCGCGCGATCAGGGCGCACCCAGGAGGACCCACTCGGCGTAACCGTCGACGAAGGTGAACGAGGTGTCGGCCGCTCCCTCGGCCAGGAGGTAAGCGAGGAAGTCGAGCACGTCGGACTCGCTGGACTCCTCGAAGACCTCGCCACCGGAGAGCCCCTCGAAACGCCCGGAGTCCACTACCGGCAGCACCTCTTCGGCTATCGGCGCGGCGGAGCGAAGCTCACGCACGAGCGTGGCGATGACCACCTCGCTCTGGGCGACGTCACGCGCCACGTAGAGCGCCCGCTCGGTCTCCAGTGCGAGCAGGCCGATGTCCCGCCCGACCAGCCGCCGCACGAGCCCGCCGTCTCCCGCTACCTCTACCGTTCGGACGGCTTCCGCGGCGAGGCCTTCACCCTCCGCGCTCACGCTCAGCGCGTAACGCCCGCTCTCGAGCTCGCGGGGAAGCTCGAGGCGCGCGACCTCCACCACGAAGCCGATCGCTCCGCTCGGCACGTCCACCTCGCTCTCGGCGCTGGAGACGACGTTGCCTTCCGCGTCCTCGAGGCTGGCCCGCAGCTGCAGGCCGCGCGGCAAGGCGTCCCCCATCGTCGACACCTCGAAGCTCACCACGAGCGGGTCACCGGGCTGCACGCTGTCGAGCGTGGGTCCGCGCCTCCCGAGCTGCAACTCGACGGCTCCCGTGATGTCGATCGGGGGGAGCGGGGCGCGAAGGGCCGACGCCCTCTCCGCGGCCTCACGTGCGCGCGCGGCGTCGGCGGCTGGATGGTCCGGGAAGCGCTCGACGGCTTCGGCGTAGCGCTCGAACGCCGCTGCCGCCAGCTCTCGCTCGCCCCGGGCGTCTTCGAGTACCGCCAGGGCGAACGGGACACCGAGCGCGTCCGGGTAGCGCTGCTCCGCGTCGACCAGGTCGGCCACGGCCTCAGGGTTCACCTGCGGGTCGTAGCTCAAGGCCTCGCGGTACGTGAGCAACGCGTCGTCGAGGCGGTCGGTGACCACCTCGACGAGCCCGAGGTTGTAGCGCCCGATGTACTGGGCCGGGTCGATCTCGAGCGCGCGCCGGCTGGCGGCCTCCGAGCGCTCGAGGAAACCCAGCAGGTAGAGAGCCCAACCGAAGTTCGTCCAGTACAGGTCGCTGCCGTCATCGAGCTCGATCGCCACGGCGAGTGCCTGCGCGGCTCCTAGGGGGTCGTCGGCGTCGAAGGCCAGGAACGAACGGCGTTCGAAGGAGTATGTGAGCCAGGGGGCGAGGCGCTCGAGCCGAGCTAGCAGCACGTCCTCGCGCTCCGGGTCCTCGGCGAGGTTGGCGGCCACCGCGGCGAGCAACGCGCCGGCGGCGCTCGGACGCTCCGCTGCAGCCACGGCGTCGAGGTCGGAGGCGGCGCGCTCGCTCTCGCCGATCGCATGCAGGTAGGCGGCCCTGACCGCCAGAGCTACGTCGTACCCGACCGCCTCGACCGCCCGGTCGAAGGCATCGAGCGCGCGCGCGGGATCTCCTTCGTTGTGGCCGATGGCGCCCGCCCAGGCGTGCCCCACGGGCAGACCGGCCGCGCC
>SKSV01000108.1 GCA_007122815.1 Trueperaceae bacterium
GAGGCTGAGCGCTCGCTATCAGGCGGCCTTCCAGCTGGGCGATCACGTCATGCCTGCGCTGGAGCGGCTGGCCGACGCGACCGGCGAGAGCAGCGCCTTCTACGTCCGTGATGGGGACCAGAGCGTGTGCCTCCACAGGGTCAACTCGCGCCAGCGCAGCGCTCGGCGGACCTTCATCGCGCTTCGAAGAGAGGGTGGGCGCCGAACCGTTCAGTTCTTCTGCGCACCGGCCAGGTCGATGAGGTCCTGTACCGCGAGCACCTGACCCGAGTGGACGGCTTCGAACTGCGGCGAGACCAGGTAACGCTTCAACAGGTCGAAGGCGTGCATGACGACCTCGGCGTCCTCGTCGTCGAAGAGCACCAGCTCGCCACCCGAAGGCATGAACGCGACCAGTTCGGTGTAGGCGGGGGTAGCCTCACCCGAGGCCACCGCCTCCGATTCGGCCTCTTCCGGGAAGACGTCCAACACGTCCAGGTGCTCGACTTGATCGAGGTTGATAAGCTGTCCGTCGGCAGAGAGCAGCCACGTCGCCATGGGGCGCATCATACGCTCGACGCTCTACCGGGGCTGGCGCGGGAGCCGGTCACGCGCGTCGGTCCAGCGTGTCGCGCCACCCGTCGGACAAGAACTGGAGGGCTAGGGCGGCGCAGGCCAGCACGAGTCCAGGGCCCACCGCCGCCCACGGCTGGCGGGTAAGGTAGGAGCGGGCGTCCTGCAGCACGTTCCCCCAAGACGGCGTCGGGAGAGCTACCCCCAACCCCAGGTACGACAGCGAGGCCTCCACCAGCACGAAGGTCGCAGCCGTGGAGGCGGCCTGCACGGCCAGCGCCCCGACGAAGTTCGGCAGCGCGTGACGCAGTAGCAGCCGCCCTCGCGATGCCCCGAGCGCCGCACCGGCTAGCACGTAGTCACGTTTCAGCTCGGCTTGCGTGAAGGCTCGGACGAGGCGGAAGTAGAGGGGCGAGCCCGCCACCGCCAGCGCCAGCAAGCTCTGCCAGACCCCACCGCCCAACGCGCTCACCAGGAGCAGCACCAGCAAGAAGCCAGGGAAGGCCAGGAGCGCGTCGAAGGCGCGGGTGAGGACTATGTCGGTCAGCCCTCGCCAGGCGGCGGCCGCCAGACCAGCCACGAGACCGATGGAGAGCGCCGCCAGGGTGGCTCCGAGGGCTATGGACAGCGACACCCGACCACCCGCGAGCGAGCGTGCGAGCACGTCCCTTCCCAGCCCATCGGTGCCGAACCAGTGCCGTGCCGACGGTGCCTCGTAGCGAGCGCCGTAGTCCGGTCTGATGGGGTCGTGCGGCATCAGCCAGGGCCCGACCAGCGCGGACGCCAGCACCAGCGTCGCGAGCGCCACGCCCAGACGCAGGCGCGTCACTCGTACCTCAAGCGAGGATCGGCGAGCATCTGCAGGACATCGGCGAGCCAGTTCACCAGGACGTAGACCAGCACGGCCAGGACCGCCACGCCCTGCACCACCGGATAGTCGCGCGCTGCGATGGCACCGAGCAACGTCGAACCCAGGCCAGGCAAGCCGAAGACCTGCTCCACCACGATGGTGCCCGTAAGGAGTCCACCCAACTCGAGGGCCAGCAGCGGCAGCAGCCCGGGCAGCGCGTTGGCCGCCACGTGACGCGTGAGCGCGCGGGGAGAGACACCCTTGGAGCGCGCGGTGCGGACGTAGTCAGCGGACGCCTCCTCCAAGAGACGCACCCGCGCGAGCCGCGCGATCTGAGCCGCTCGAGGTACCGCGAGCGTCACCGCCGGCAGGATCAGGTGCCAAAGACGAACGCCCAGGTCACCCTCTACCGGGAGGCCGATCAGTGGGAACCAACCTAGCTGGACCGAGAAGAGCAGGATCAAGAGGAAGCCGAGCCAGAACTCGGGGAGCGTGAGGCCGACGGTGGTTAGGCCTAGCGCGACACCGTCACCCGTAGTGCCGGTGCGGCGTCCCGCCAGCAACCCCACCGTGAGCCCGCTCACGAGCGCGAGTGAGAACGCCAACCCTGCCAAGGAGAGGGTCACCCAGAGGCGCTCGCGCAACATCTCGCCGACGGGGCGCCGCTCGCGCAGCGACGTACCGAGGTCGCCTCGCAGCAGATCAGCCCAGTACCGGACGTACTGAACGCTCAGAGGGAGGTCGAGCCCCAGTTCGCCTCGCAGCGCCTCGACCTGCTCGGTCTGCGTCTCGAGGCCGCCCAGGATCACCGCGGCGTCTCCCGGCAACGCCCGCACGGCGAAGAACACCACCGTGAGAGTCGCCACCACCGCGACCAAGACGCTTAAGACCTGAGTCAACGCCAAACGGAGCATGCCGCAGGGACAAGCCTACGACGTGGCCGGCTCGAGGCTCAGTCCATCACCACCTCGCGCATGTCGAAGGTGTCGAGCAGTGGGGTCACCCAGAAACCGTTCACGTGCGCGGCGCGCACGAAGGTGGTGAAGGGTGTGCCCAGGAAGATGAAGGGAGCCTCTTCGTGGATGCGAGCGAGGGCGAGCGCGTAGAGTTCGCGGCGTTCCTCGGCATCGGCGATCACGCCAGCGCGGTCGATCCAGGCCGCCACCTGAGGGTCGTCGAAGCCGGAGTAGGTCGCCTCGGGGTGGCCGTAACCGCTCAACCGACCGCTGGCGTCGAGCTTCCCGCTGTGCCCTATGACCGTGACGTCGAAGTCGTGTGCACCACGGAACACCTCACCCAACCACACTCCCCACTCGACCACGCGGACATCCACCCTCACGGCGACCTCGCGCAGGTAGTCCTGGATCATCTGCCCTGCCACCACGTGGGGCTCGTAGGGCTGCGGCAACACCATCTCGAGGCGCCAAGCCTCAGGCACGCCAGCAGCGCGCAGCAGCTCACGCGACGCCTCCGGATCGTACGGGTAGGGCTCGACCGATTCAGGCAGCCAGGGGCTCCCCGCCTCCATGAAGGTACCTATGGTGAGCCCGCCCCCGTAGGCGACCTCCATGACCGTCTCGGCGTCGACCGCGAGGTTCAGCGCCCGGCGCACGCGCACGTCGTCGAGGTAGGGCCGGCGGTTGTTCAGCGCCGCGACGAGCGCGAGGCCCGAAGGGCCCTGCTCCAGCACGAAACGATCGTCCGCTCTCACGCTCGGCCAGTCGACCGACGCGACGTCCATCGCTACGTCGAACGCCCCCGCCCTCAAGCCTTGCCACTGCACGGCAGGATCGGCCACGAAGCGGATCACCACTTCATCGACCTCCGGAGCCCCCCGGAAGTAGTCCGGGTTCGAGGTCAAGCGCACGAAGCTGTCTCGCACCCACTCACGCATCACGAAGGGACCCGATCCCATCGGCCGGTTGCCGAAGTCATGGCCGGCGTCGATGAGCGCCTCCGGGAGCACGGCTCCCCAACCGCTGGCCAGCGACTCCAACAGAGCGGGTGCGGGTCGACTCAGCGTCAGGACCAGGGTGCGTTCGTCGGGCGCAGAGACGTCCACGACCATCTCGAACTCGTCGGCTTTGGGCGAGCCAGCAGACGCGAGCCTGCGCACGCTCGCCGCGACGTCGTTCGCCGTGAGCACGCTCCCGTCATGGAAGCGCACCCCATCGCGCACCACGAAGCTCAAGGTCAACCCGTCCGGGCTGAACGACCACGACTCCGCCAACGACGGCACGATGACGCCATCCTGGTCCGGCTCCACGAGCGTGTCGTAGAGCGACTTGGTGACCTGGAACGAGGAGGTTGCGGAGGTCCGGTGGGGATCGAGCGCGTCGGGCTGGGCTGCGGTCGCGAGGGTGAAGCTACGCGCCGTCGCGAGACCAACTGAGCCGAGCACAACAAGGCACAGAGCGAGGGCGAACCGGTGGCGTGTCAAAGGCATCGCATCCCTCCTGCGCGTTGCGCAGACGCCGGCCCTGCGCGTCGCGGCGAAGCGCACTGTGGAGCAGGGTAACTCCGGCGCGGACGACGCCGGGTCAAGCGGACGGGACCGGGTCGAGCGAGCGAGGCTGGGTCTGCCGGAGCGCGTGTGAGGCTTCCGAAAGTGGCGTTCGTCTACCTTGATGCATGCCGCGTTGGTTCCCTGCGCCCGCCACGATGCTCCTGGCGCTGGTCGCGCTGTCGACCCAGCTCCGTGTGGGGCCGGCGGCCGCCTTACCGGAGGCGGCAGTGGCGTTCGTCGTCATCGCAGTGGCCTGCACCGTGGGACACTTCTGGGGGATCGGGGGCGGCTTCGTGGCGGGCGCCGCCGCTGCCGCGCTCGTGACCGGCGTTCCTGTCACGCGCGATGGCTTCGAGGTGCTGGCGGCCGACGCTTCCAGCGCCGTGACGGCGCTCGGTAGCTTCGGGCTGCCTGTCTTCGTCGGGACCGTCGCCAGCCTACGCCGCCAGGTCCGCTTCCACCGCGACGCCGCTGGTAGAGCGCAGTTCGATGCGCTGACGGGGTTGATGAACC
>SKSV01000069.1 GCA_007122815.1 Trueperaceae bacterium
CTCATGCTGGTGCGGGTGGAGCGCGGGCTGGCCGGCCTGCCCTGGTGGGTGGTGGTCCTGCTGGTGGCGCTGCTCGTGTGGCACGCCAGCGGGCGCCGCGTCTGGCCTGCGGTGACGCTGGCGGGCCTCATGGTCATCGTCGGCGCCTTCGGCCTGTGGCCGCAGCTCATGACCACCCTCGCGATCATGTTGGTCGCCACCGCCTTCACCATCGTCATGGGCATCCCGGTCGGCATCGCCATGTCGCGCAGCGACCGCCTCAAGGCGGTCTTGCGTCCGCTGCTCGACGGCATGCAGACCATGCCGAGCTTCGTCTACCTGGTGCCGGTGGTGATGTTCTTCGGCCTGGGCAACGTGGCCGCCATCATCGCCACCTTCGTGTACGCGGTGCCGCCGATCATCCGCCTCACCGACCTGGGTTTGCGCCTTGTCGACGCCGAGGTGGTGGAGGCGGCCAACGCCTTCGGCGCCTCGGAGCGCCAGACGCTCACCTTGGTCCGCTTGCCGTTGGCGCTGCCGACCATCATGGCCGGCGTGAACCAGACGATCATGATGGCACTCGCGATGGTGGTGCTGGCGTCGATGATCGGTGCCCGCGGGTTGGGCCAGGAGGTGTTGCGCGGCTTGCAGCGGGGCGATGTCGGCCTGGGCTTGGAGGCGGGTCTCGCGATCGTGTTCCTGGCCATCGTCATGGACCGGACCACCGCCGGTTACAGCCGCCGCTGGGACCCGACCCAACGGGAGCGCTGAGATGAAATCGGAGGGTGACCAAGCCCACATCGAGATCGCGGGCCTCTCGAAGGTGTTCGGGCGCGACCCGGCGTCGGTGATGCCGCTGCTGCGCGAGGGGGTGTCGAAGGACGACATCCTGGCGCGCACCGGCCACACCGTCGGGCTCCACGACATCGACATCGATGTCGGACGCGGCGAGACCTTCGTGGTGATGGGGCTCTCGGGCAGCGGCAAGTCGACGCTGGTGCGCTGCATCAACCGCTTGATCGACCCCACGGCCGGCGAGGTGCGCCTAGACGGTACCGATCTGCTGGCGTTGAGACCCCGGGCGCTGCGGGACATGCGACGCCACAAGATGAGCATGGTGTTCCAACGCTTCGGGCTGCTGCCGCACCGCACCGTGATCGCGAACGTCGCCTTCGGCCTGCGGGTGCAGGGGGTGCCGAAGGCCGAGCGCCTGGAGCGGGCTGGCGCCTGGGTCGACCGGGTCGGTCTATCGGGCTACGAGAACGCGCTCCCGCGCGAGCTCTCGGGTGGGATGCAGCAACGGGTCGGGTTGGCGAGGGCGTTGTGCACCGACCCCGAGGTCCTCTTGATGGACGAGGCGTTCAGCGCCCTCGACCCGCTCATCCGGCGCGAGATGCAGGCCGAACTGCTGCGGCTCCAGGAGGAGCTGAGCAAGACGATCGTGTTCATCACCCACGACCTGGACGAGGCGCTCCGGCTCGGTGACCGGGTCGCGATCCTGAAGGACGGCGTGTTGGTGCAGGTCGGAGCGCCCTTCGAGATCGTCACCCGCCCGGCAGACGACTACGTGCGCTCCTTCGTCGAGGACGTCGACCGCTCGCGGGTACTGAAGGTACGCCACGTGATGCGCCCGCTGGAGCGTGCCGAGGATGGTCTCCCGCCCGACGCCCCTACGCTCTTGGCGTCGACGGCGCTGCAAGAGGCGTTGGCGCAGGTGGCGGGTGCCGCGGGCTGGGTGCGCGTCGTCGACGGTGACGGGCGCACGGTTGGGCGCCTGGACGCGCGCAGCACCCTCGACGCTTTGGCGCGCGGCGAGCCACGCACCAAAGCCTGACGCGTCAGGCCGAGTACCCGCCGCAGGAGCGCGGCGTAGCCCTCAGCTGATGGCGACCACTCGGTAGCGCCGCTGCTTCTCACCCATCGTGACGGTGACCTCCTCGTCGACGTGGCGGCCGAGCAACGCGCGGCCGAGCGGCGATTCGTCGGAGACCTTCGGCAGGTCCCCTTCCAACACCCCGGCCTCGATGGGCGAGACCACTTGCACGCGCATCTCGCGCTTCGCGGCGACGTCGTCGAGGGTCACCACGTTGCCAAGGTCGACGCGGCTCGGGTCGTTCTCACCGATGATCTCCGCGCGATCCAGCTGGGTCTCCAGGTCGTCGATGCGGTTCTCTATGCGAGCCTTCTCGCGCTTGGCGTCCTCGAGTCCGGAGTCGTCGTAGTCGTCGCTGGTACCGGTGAGGTCCTGAAGGATCTTCGTCGCCTCTTCGAGGCGCTTGTACTCCTGCTGCAGAGTCGCCTTCAGGCGCTCGTAGCCCTCTTTGGTGAGGCGCACGGTGCTGCTGCGGACCACGGTGATCACTCCTTCTGCGTTGGGTCGAGAAGCGGCTTGCCCCGTATCAGGGGCAAGCCGCCGTCTGACTGCTTTGTCGCGCCATCATAACGGAACCGGATGAGAGCACGACGAGCCCGGCGCCACATCGTGGTGGCGCCGGGCTCCGAACCGTTGGTGTCTAAGGCGCGCTGCGCTAGTGCGCTCGCGTCACTCTCACCATCAGACCAGGATCAGTGGGCTGCGAGGGCGGCAGCGATCCACTCGTCGACGAGGCCGCGGTTCTCTTCGATCCACTCGGCGGCCATGGCCTGCACGGCGGCGTCGCTATCTTCACCATCGTTGATCCGCAGGGTCATCTCCGAGATGTCGACGAGGTCGATCTCGACGAGTTCGAGGATGGTCGCGGCAGCCGGGTTGGCCTCTAGGAAGTCGTTGTTGGCGACGTTCTGGATGTCGTTCGCGGCGAAGCCCATCTCGAGCGGGTCAGAGACCGCACCTTCGAGCCCGGAGACGGTCATGAACTCGGAAACGGCTTCCTGACCTTCGGTTGGGATGATCTCGGGCACGCCGATCCACACGGAGTCCTCACCGGGAACCATCTGGAAGACGGTGAAGTTGGGCGTCCAGGTGTAGTACAGGACGTTCTCGCCACCGCGGTAGGAGGCTAGGGCGTCGGCGAACGAGGCGGTGTAGTCGGCCTTGAGGTCGTTGACGTGATCGCGCAGGTCGTACACGTCGAGGTGGTGCTCGATGACTTCTTCGCAGCCCCAGCCGGCCGGGCAAGCGACGAGGTCGGCGCGGCCGTCACCGGTGCGGTCGAAGGCGGCCTTCACCTCGGGGCGCTTGAAGTCTTCGAGGGTCGTGATGCCGAACTCCTCGGCGGCGGTCCTGGTTACGAGGTAACCCTGCACGGCGCCCTTCTCCACGATGGTCCCGACGATCGAGGCCGTATCGAAGAAGCCGCTCGGCAGCTGCGCGTTGTGCAGCGGGAACCAGCCGGCGTTCCAGTAATCTACGTCACCGAGAGCGACGGACTGGTAGAAGATGGGGTTCTGCAGGGAGACGGCGTCCTGGACCTGGTATCCGAGCTCTTCGAAGATCAGGCTGAAGATCGCCTCGACCGGGCGGGCGTCCTGCCAAGTGGCAACCGCGGGACGCAGGGTGACCCCTTCGCCGGGAAGGTGCGCGCCGGCTTGTGAAAGGCCTGCGACGGCCAATAGGGCCGCCAGGGCGACGGTCAGCGTTCGGTTTCTCATGGTGTTTCCTTTCACGAGAACGGACATCGGCGTCACTGTCGATGCTGCCGCAACGCGGCTTGAGTCGATGATGCGCAACTTCACTGCGCGCGAATAGACGATAACAGAGGTCGCCTCTCGATGCAAATCCGTGTAGCACGTGATCCGCCACTTAGCGCGTCCTGCGGGCGATCAACCTCGGTTGGCCCGGCCGCTCTCTCCGAGCGCTTGCGTCAGCCGGTCCAGCACGATCGCGAGCAGCACGATCGCGAGCCCGCCGATGCCCGCCACACCTATACGCAGGGCGTTGAGCCCCTCGACCACGGGTCGCCCCAGCCCGCCGGCGCCGATGAGCGCAGCGATGACCACCATGGACAGCGCCAGCATGATCGTCTGGTTGACACCCGCCATGATCGTCGGCAGCGCGAGCGGCAGACGGACCTTCACGAGGATCTCGCGCTCGGAGGAGCCGAACGCCTCGGCCGCTTCGACGACGTCCTCGGGAACCTGGCGGATCCCCAGGTCGGTCAGGCGGATGAGCGGGGGTAAGGCGAAGATGATGGTGGCGATCACGCCGGCAACGGTGCCGATGGAGAAGAGCATCACGACCGGCACCAGGTACACGAAGGCGGGCGTCGTCTGCATCACGTCGAGCACGGGCCGCAAGGCCCCGCGGAAACGGTCGCTGCGCGCCGCCAGGATGCCCAGGGGCACACCCAAGACCACGCACACCAGCACGGAGGCGACGATCATCGACACCGTGATCATCGTCAGGTTCCAGAGACCGATCATGCCGATCAACATGAAGGCCGCCGCCGTGAAGACGGCGATGCGCCAGCCGGCCAAGCGCCAGGCGATGAGGGCCAAGA
>SKSV01000332.1 GCA_007122815.1 Trueperaceae bacterium
CGCCTTGTACCCCGGTCTGCTGGCGGCGGCGCGGCTGAACCACCGCGAGCGCGACCTGGCGTTGTTCGAGATCGGGCGAGCCTTCGGCGAGGTCGAGAGCGAGCGCGTCGCTCTGTTGCTGCGTGGGATGCGCCTGGATGCCGGCTGGCGCGACGGCCTGCCGGTGGACTTCTTCGTCGCGAAGGGCGTGCTCGAGCAGCTCGCTCAGCGCTTCGGCGTCGAGCTGGAGTTGCGGCCCGAGGCGGCTCCCCACCTGCACCCCCACGTCGCCGCCAGCGTCGTCTGGGACGGGCGGGCCATCGGCCACCTCGGCCGTGTCCACCCTGAGGTCGCGAGCACCTTCGAGCTCGGCGAGGCCTACGTCGCGGAGCTGGACCTGCCGCTGGCAGCGCGTGCTCCGGCTCTGACGCCGTTGCCGCGACAGCCCTTCGCCGAACGCGACCTCGCCGTGGTGACACCGCGGTCGGTGACGTACGCCGAGCTACGCGAGCAGCTCGCTGGCGCGGCTGGACCTTGGCTGGTGAGCCTCGAGCCCTTCGACGTCTACGAGGGAGAGCAGGTTGGCGAGGGGCGCCGCAGCTTGGCGCTGCGCTTCCGCTACCGGCACCCGGAACGCTCGCTCGCGGACGCCGAGGTCGATCAGCATATGAAGGAGGTCATGCGGGCGGCACTCTCCGCCGGCTACACTCTACGGACATGACCGCCGTGGACGTGACGCTCGTCCTCACCGTCGCGACCATCGCCGCGCTCGCGGCGCAGCGCAGGCTCGTCGGCCTGCTTGTCGGTGTGGGCGGCGCGATCGTGCTGCGGCCGCTCCTGCTCTTGGGTGACATGAACCCCTGGCTCGGCCTCTTCGGCGCCTTGCTCGTGGGCCTTGGCTTGGCTCTGGTAGGGCGCCTGCTGCTCCCGGGCGGGGGCGGCTCGGGTTGGCTGGTGCGCGTGGTGGGCGGGGGTAGTGGTGCGATCCTCGGAGTGGCCGTGGCGCTGACGTTGGTGACGTCGCTGCCCATCGAGCGCGACGCGCTGAACCCCAACCAGTTGAAGTACCCACCGCGCGATCTACCTTCGGTGGTGAGACCCTCGATCGAGGGCAGCCTCATCATGCAGTTCGGGCGAGAGGTCCTGTTCGCTCCGCTCCTGGCGACCCAGGAGCCTCGCTCACCCGAGCGCGCGGCGCTCGCCCGGGCCCTGCACGGCTGGGTGGTCGTCGGCGAGCCGTGGCGCTTGAGACAGTGAGTTCGGGCTGCCATGCGACTATGAGGTGATGGCCCTAGACGGCCCCGGGCGCGCTCGTGACGTGAGCGCCGCCCAGCGGCGGAGGTCGAGCGATGTGTGGAATCGTGGCATATCTGGGCGGCAGACCAGCCGCCAGTGTGGTGATGGAGGGACTGCGGCGCGTGGCTTACCGCGGGTACGACTCGGCCGGCGTGGCCGTCGCGTCCGAGGCTGGAGCCCCCCTGGAGTGGTTGAAGCGCGCCGGCAAGATCAGCGTGCTGGAGGAAGCGTTGGAGCGCACACCGCTGGCGGGCTACCTGGCGTTGGGGCACACGCGCTGGGCGACGCACGGGCGTCCCGACGACGTCAACGCTCACCCCCACGTCAGCGAAGATGGGCGGCTGGCGCTAGTGCACAACGGCATCATCGAGAACTACCTGCCGCTGCGCGAGCGGCTGCGCGCCAGCGGCCATCACTTCAGGTCGCAGACCGACAGCGAGGTCGTCTTGCACCTGATAGAGGAGGCCTTCCAGGGTGACCTGGCGGCTGCGCTTCGCGCCGCCCTCGCGCAGGTGCGGGGATCGTACGCCGTGGTCGTAGCCCACACCGACTCTGCGGAGGTGGTCGCGGCGCGCCACACCAGCCCGCTGGTCGTAGGTCACGGGGACGGCGAGCAGTGGTTGGCAAGCGACGTGACGGCGCTGCTGCCCTTCACCCGGCACGTGACGCACCTGCAAGACGGCGACGTGGTGGTACTGGGACGCGGCGGAGTCCGGCTCACCGACCTGCAGGGTCGAGAGGTGGAGCGCCCGCGCGAGCTCGTGGATTGGGACGCTGAGACCGCCGAGAAGGACGGTTACGAGCACTTCATGCTCAAGGAGATCGCGGAGCAGCCGAGCGTGGTGCGGCGCGCGCTGGCAGGGCGCATCACCGACGACGCCAGCGACGCCGAGCTGGGTTTGAGCCTGGAACCCCATGCGATCGACCGCGTCATCGTCACCGCGGCAGGGACGGCCTCGTACGCGGGCGGCGTCGGGGCTGCCCTCATCGAGTCGCTGGCGCGCGTGCCTGCGAGCGTGGAGGTCGCGAGCGAGATGCGCTACCGCGACCCGGTGATCGACGCACGCACGCTGGTGATCGCGGTCTCGCAGTCGGGCGAGACGGTCGACACGCTCGCCGCAACACGTGAGGCGCGGCGCCGCGGCGCGCGCACGCTGGCGGTCCTGAACGTCAAGGGCTCGACGCTGAGCCGCGAGGTCGACGACGTGCTGTACCTACGGGCGGGCCCCGAGGTAGGGGTGGCGAGCACCAAGGCGTACATGGCGATGCTCACGGTGCTGACGCTGCTGGCGATCCGCATGGGCCGCGCTACGGGGAGTCTGGACGACACCCTCGCGAAGCGCTTGCTCGACGGCCTCGTCGCGTTACCTCAGGCGCTCGAGTCGGCGCTGGCGAGCCGCGAGCGGATACGCGACCTCGCGCCGCACCTGGCCGGCGCGCGCAGCGCCCTCTACCTCGGCCGCGGCGTGAACGTCTCTACGGCTTTCGAGGGTGCACTGAAGCTCAAGGAGATCTCCTACGTCCACGCCGAGGCGTACCCGATGGGGGAGATGAAGCACGGACCGATCGCGCTGATAGAGCCGGACGTGCCGGTGGTGGCCATCGCGACCGACGCCGAGCGCTACGACAAGACCACCTCAAGCTTGCAGGAGCTGCGCGCCCGCGACGGCTTCGTCATCGCCATCGCCAGCGAGGGCGACGACGAGATCGAGGCCCACGCCAGCGAAGTCGTGTTCGTCCCGCGCGTCGACGAGCTGCTCTCGCCGATGGTCAACGTCGTCCCCCTGCAGCTCCTGGCCTACGAGAGCGCTGTCGCCCTCGGTCGCGACGTCGACCAACCTCGCAACCTCGCGAAGAGCGTCACGGTGGAGTAACGATCAGCGCTCCAGCCGACGCGCCTCGCGGGGCTGACCGCCCTGGCCCCGCGGCGGCGGCTGCGGAGCGTGCTCAGCGAGTGCTGACGATCCAGATGACCGCGCCGACGATGCCGGCCCAGATCAACCACCGGAAGGTGCGGGCTCTTCCGACGGCGCTCTGACCGCGACGACCCGAACCCAGTCGCGCCCGCGCCTCGTCGGCCTCCCGGCGGCCCGCTTCGCGCTGAGCGCGCTTCAGCGCTTGCACGCTGCGCGCCAGGTGCCCCTTGCGGCGCAGCGCTACGCCCAGGTTGTGGTGAGCGTTGGCGAAAGCGTCGTTCAGGCGGATGGCGCGCTCGTAAGCATCGATGGCGCCGTCTACGTCGCCGTCCTCGAGCATGATGTTCCCGAGGTTCGTGAGCGCCCGGTAGTGGTTGGGGTCGAGCTCGAGCGCCTGCTCGAAGCGTTGCCGGGCCGTCTCACTCTCGCCCTCGTACACGGCGAGGGTGCCTAGCAAGGTCGCAGTCTCGGCCGGGTAGACCTGACCGTCGACGCCGGCGAGGTGAGTGCGGGCCACCTCGGCCTCGCGCCGGTCCAACGCGGCAGCCGCCTCGCTGAGCCCCTCCAGGTCAGCCTCCAGCGCCTCCCAATCGAGGCCCTCTGGCCGCTCCGTGATGCGCTCCAGGGCGTTACGCGCACGCCCGTACGACTTGTCCCGAACCGCAGAGAGAACGTCCGAGAGCCCCTCGAGCGCGTTCTCCAGTCCCGCGTCAGCGCCCCCGCTCAAGCGGTAGGCCTGGGCCGCCAGGTCGTAGCGGCCACGTTCAACCTGCTCGCTCCAGAGGACGGGTCCAGCCTGGTCGCTCGTACCGACCGGTGCGGTCTGCTCGCTCATGGTGCCTCTCCGATCGCATCGCGGTAGCGCTCCAGGTACTCCCTCGCCGAAGCTCGCCAGGAGCGGTCGTGACCCATCGCGCGCTGTTGCATGCGGCGCCAAGCCTGAGTACCCCACAGGCCCCTGGCGTTGCCGGCGGCGAGCTGCAACTCCTCCGCACTCGCCTCCTCGAACACGAAGCCGTCGCGTTCGTGCTCGACAGTGTCCCGCAGCCCTCCCGTAGCACGAACCAGCGGGAGCGTGCCGTACCTCTGAGCGATCATCTGCGACAGTCCGCAAGGCTCGAACCGGCTGGGCACCGCCAGCGCATCGCTGCCGGCGTACACGCGGTGCGCGAGCGGCTCGTCGTGCGCCAGAGTGACCGC
>SKSV01000117.1 GCA_007122815.1 Trueperaceae bacterium
AGCGGGAACCAGAAGAAGGCGACGGCTTCGGCAAAGAAGAACCACTGCCCGGGCGTCACGTTGCCCGCCAAGACGCTGGTGCCGCCGAAGTAGACGACGAGCGCGGTGCCCACGCCGGCGATGGTGCCCAGGATCGGGAATATCGCCGAGAACGTGAGCCCTTGACGCAAGGTGAGGCGATAGGACTGGGCGTTGACCCGGGAGAACACGTCGTAGACGGCATTCTCCTGCCGGAACGCCTTCGCGACCCCGATGCCCGTAATCGACTCCTGCACGTTGGCGTTCACCTCGGCCAGGACACGGCGTGCCTGGCGGGTCGTGCGCCTCGCGATGCGCCGGAAGGCGACGGCGGCAGCGATGATGAACGGCGCGATCGACAGCGCCACCAGGGCCAGGCGCCATTCGATCCAGAAGAGGATGCCCGCGATGATCACCACCTGGAGCAGCTGGCTTATCAGGTTGAGGGTCAGGGTCACGACCGTCGAGAAGTCCTGGGTGTCGGCGGTCACACGGCTCACGATGCGTCCCGTCGAGTACTCGTCGTAGAACGACATGTCGCGCGCCATCACCGCGTCGAAGGCGTCCAGGCGCAGTTGCAGGACGACGTTACCCACCGCCTTGGCAGTGAGCCACTGGCGCACGAAGTTGAGCCCCCAGGAGGCTGCACCCGCGAACGCTATCGTCGCGAGCAGCCAGCCCGTGCGCCGCCAGAGCTCCTCCGCCGGCGCGTCGCCGACGCGATCGATGCCTGTGGCGATGAGCAGCGGCAGCAGCGCGTCGAGCGCCGCCACGAGGAAGATGGCCAGCGCAACGACCAGCATGATGCCGAGGAAGGGTAGGAAGTACCGGAGGATGCGACGCAGGAGCTGAGCGTCGCTGTACTCGCGGTCGTACCCCTCGGCCGCCAGGCCATCGAGCACGAAGCCCATCAGTCGTACCTCGCGAAGATCCGCTGGTACAGCGCGCAGCGCTCGAGCAGCTCGTGATGGCTCCCGTGATCGAGGAGACGGCCTCCGTGGATGACCAGCACGAGGTCGGCGCGACGAATCTGCGAGAGTCGGTGCGTGATCATCAGCGTCGTGCGGCCCCGCTGCACCACGTGTATGGCGCGCTGGATGGCGTCCTCGGTGGCGCTGTCGATGGCGCTCGTCGCGTCGTCCAGGATCAGCACCCGCGGGTCCGTGAGCAACGCGCGGGCGATGGCCAGGCGCTGCCGCTGACCTCCGGAGAGCGTCGCGCCGCGCTCACCGATGACAGTGTCGTAACCCTCGGGCAGGGCGCTGACGAACTCGTGGGCTTGAGCCGCCTTGGCGGCCGCGACCACGGCCTCGCGGTCGACCTGCGCACCGAGGCCGAAGGAGATGTTCTCCGCCACGCTCCGCGAGAAGAGGAACACGTCCTGCTCGATGACACCGACTTGGCTGCGCAATGAGGCGAGCTGCCAGTCCCGGAGGTCGACGCCGTCGAGCAGGATCCGGCCCTCGCTGACGTCGTAGATCCGGTTGACGAGCTTCGTGAGGGTGCTCTTGCCGGAACCCGTCTGACCGACTATCGCCACCGTCTGCCCCGGCTCGACCCTGAACGAGATGTCCTCCAGCACTGCCTTCTCGAGCCCGGCCTCGTCTCCGCGCAAGCTCTCGCCCAGCGCTGGCGAGTAAGCGAAGGCGACGCGCTCGAAGACGAGCTCACCTCGGACCCGCGCGACGTGACCGCTCCGCTGCTCGTCCAGCTCGGTTCGTGCGCGCATCAGCTCCAGGATCCGTTCGGCCCCCGCCAGGCCGAGCTGAACCAGTGAGAACGTGAAGATCGAGATGAACGCCGGGAAGCGCAGGACCCCCATCAGCCCCATGTAGGCGACCAGCTCCCCGGTGCTGAGCTCGCCTCGCGACACGAGCTGAAGAGCGTGGGCGAACGCCAGCGTCAGAGCCCCGCCGAGCAGGAGCAGGGGAAGGTATCGCGCCTGAACCAACCCTTGTCGCACGAACAGATCACGGTACTCGCTCGCGGTGGCGGAGAAGCTCGCCTGCTCCTGGGTCTCCTGGGCCGTCGCCTTGACCACCTCGATACCCGTGATGGTCTGGTTGAGACCCGCCGAGAGCAGGCCGAACTGCCTGCGCAGGGCGCTCGAGACGGGGTTGAGCTGCCGCATGTAGGAGCGCAGCGCGAACACGAAAGTGGCCTCGAAGAGCAACGGCGCCAGCAGCAGCCGAGGGTCGATCGCCGCTATGAAGACCAGCGGTACCACCAGCCCGTTCAGCGACTCGAACAGCAGCGCGACGCCCGGGTTCATCATCACGTTGAGCTGCCGCACGTCGTTGCTGGCCCGCGCCATGACGTCACCGACGCGCTGTCGCTCGTGGAAGGTCTGGCTCTTGCCGAGCAGGCTCTGGTAGAGCTCGTCGCGGGCGTCGCGCTCCAGACGCTGACCCAGGGTCTCGACGGCGAAGCTCGCGCTTAGGTCGAGCAACCCGCGCATGAGGACCACGCCCAGGATCAGGAGCGCCAGGGTGAGCAATCGCCCGATGTCGGGGTCGCTCTGCAGCACCACGTCGAACGCCGACCCCGTGAGGCGCGGTACCGCGGAGAACAACACGCTGGTGAGCGTGCTGGCCCCGATGAACACGGCAACCAGCGGCCAGAACCGGGCCAGGTGCGAGAGGACCCAGCGGGTCGGGCTGCGCCGGTCGTAGAGATGGGCGCCAGCGACACGGAACTCGGCGTTGGATGCGGCGGCGGTGGTCAAGGGTCTCCTGGCGGGGCGGCTAGCGCCGGCGATCCTGGCAGGCTACCGCGCCAGGCTACCGCGCCCGAGGTGAAGGATGGAGCGGCAGCGGAGCGGCGGGCGTGCTACTCTTCCCCACTTGCACCGCTCTTTGCGGCGCAGTGGAGGTGAGGCTGGTGAAGGGCAAGGTGGGGCTCCTTGCGCTCGCCGGGCGCTCCGTCCCGGGGTTGACGAGGTGATGAGCGCCGTTGTGGCGGTCCAGCTGGAGCGCGCCCACCCACCGCGGGTGCTTGCGATCGCGGCCAGCGCCCCTGCCCTGCTCGACTCGAGCGGCTTCGGCGACCTCTTGGACGTGCTCGACACGCTGCCACACCTCTCCCCCCCGACGGCGCGCGCGGCATCGGTCGAGGACGCGCTCGAACGGCTGACGCGAGCGGAGGCCGACGTGGCCTTGCTGATGACCTCCACGCTCGCGCTGGCAGCGGCCGCAGTGGAGGCGCTTCACGCCGCCGCGCCAGCGCTGCCGATCGTGGTGCTCAGCCTCGAGCACGACCTCCACACCGCCCAGCAGCTCGTGCGCAGTGGCGCACACGACGTGCTCACCCTCGAGGACTCTCCACCGGAGGCGCTGGCCAGGGTGCTGAGCTTCGCCCACGAGCGGCGCGGCTACCTCGCCGACCTCAGCGAGCGCGTCAAGGAACAACAGCTGATCAGCTCCGCTGCGCGCCTGCTCGCCGATCTCGATGTCGAACTCGGCGAGACGCTGGAACGCTTGGTGGAGCTCATACCAAGCGGCTTCGTGCGCCCGGAGCTCGCGGTCGCACGCGTGACGTGTGAGCACGGCATGCAGAGCTACGCCGCGAGCACTCGGCGCTTCGCCACCGCGACGCGTAGGCTCTCCGCCGACCTCGAGTTCGCTGACGATGGCCGACTGCTGCTCGAGGTCGGCTACCCCGAGAGCGTCCAAGGGAACGGGCTCGAGTTCCTCGCCGACGAGCAGGGGCTGCTCGACACCCTCGCCAGCATGCTGCGCAACCACGTCCAGCGTCGCATGGCGACCGAGGAGGCCGTCACGCTACGTGCCGAACTCGAGCGACGCAGCCAGGTCCAGCAGCTGCTGCTAGACGTCTACTCGCGTTACCTGAGCGGCTCCACCGAGGACGCCGCAGGCATGGTCCTGGACGCCGCGATAGAGAGCGTCAACGCCGCCGCGTTCGGGAGCGTGCTCGTTCGCACGGACTCGGGCAGCTTCCGTTTCGCGGCGGTCCGAGGGTACGACGAGGCAGCGCTGGCCCAGGTCGAGATCCCGGAGCACTTGGTGTTGTTCGGGCGCTACGAGGGCGACTCCACCTACCTCATAGTTCGCGACATCGAGAGCGTGAACGAGCGCGTGCGCCGTGATCACCCCGAGCTCGAGAGGTTAGCGGCGGCGACGAGCGAAGTGGCCGCCAAGGAGGCCCTGCTGGCTCCGGTGGCGGTAGAGGGAACTCTCGTGGCAGCGATCTCCGTGGAGCACACGCATCCGGGTCGAAGCTTCACGAGCGAGGACGGTGAACTGCTGCTGCTCTTCGCCCAGGGCATCGGGTCTCTGCTCAGGCGCGCGACGGCCGAGGCGCGAGCCGACGTGATGGCGTCGGCCGTCGAGGCGGCCGGCGACGGACTCGCCATC
>SKSV01000190.1 GCA_007122815.1 Trueperaceae bacterium
ACCTTCGGCATCGACCTGGAGCCCGGCCGGATCCTCATCGTCAAGTCCATCCAGCACTTCCACGCCGCCTTCGGGCCGATCGCCGGCGAGGTGATCTACATGGCCGCGCCCGGTGCGGTGGCGCCGATCATGGAGCAGATCCCGCTCGTGCGCGCGGACCTTCGCAAGTACCCGTGGGTGGAGGACCCCTGGCCCGAGGCTTCATAGGCCGGAGGCTTCCTAGGCCGACGGACGGTACCGGGCTCGCGCGAGAAGATCAGGGGGCCCGGTACACGTCCCGCCGGTCACCGATGCGGATGACCAACACGACTATTTCGGCGTCCCTGACCTCGTACACGATCCGGTAGCGGCCCTGGCGAACGCAATAGAGCCCGCGACCCGTCAGCTTCGCGCAGCCAGGCGGACGGGGATCGTCGGCAAGCCGCTCCATGCGACGGACCAAGCTGCGGCGGTCGGCCTTCGTGCCCACACCATCCAGTTCATGCGCAGCGCTGGCGTTGATCCTCAGGTCATACCTGACCACGCCGACGCATGTCCTTCACGACGTCCGCAAACGACAGCTCCGGCTCGCCCTCCCGCTCGTGCGCCGCGAGGAGATCGTCCGCGTCCTCCGCTAGGCTCCAACGGACGGCCTCGTTGACGAGCTCCGAGACGGACCTGTCAGTCTCGGCGGCCTTGATGCGCAGGGCGCGGTGAAGCACGACATCGAAGTACACGGTCGCACGTCTGGTCGGTACGTCCATACCCGCAACATAGCGACGAAGCGCTATGACGTCAAGACGCCACGGCCGTCCGGCCTCGTGGGTCTCATCGACACATCACGAGCCGCACGCCGAACCGATCCTGCCACGGCCCGCAGGCCGCGACAGCGCCCTCGTCCTCACGCTGCACCGGTCCGCCAGCCCCCTTCCGTTACACTGCGTCGCAGCATGAGCGCCGCTGTCAGCCACCCTGGACGCGCGTACTACAGCGGGAAGACGCTGCTGCTTACCGGCGCCACGGGACTGGTGGGCAAGGCGCTCATCGAGACCGTGCTCCGCTCGCTCCCGGACGTCCAACGTCTCTACGTCCTCATCCGCTCCCGCAGCGACGCTGTCGGGCGCCGTGTGAGCGTCGAGCGGCGCCTGCGTGACGACGTGTTCGCCTCCGCATCCTTCGACGCACTGCGTGAGCGGCACGGCGAGGGCTTCGAGGCGTTCGTCGCTGATAAGGTCGTCGCGGTAGAGGGGGAGCTCTCCCGCGATCGTCTGGGCCTCGACGAGGCGACCTACGAGCGGCTTCGCGACGAGGTCAACGTCGTGATAGGCAACGGCGCCATGGCCGTCTTCGATGCGCCGCTCGACCAGGCGGTCAACACCAACGCCCTCGGTCCGAAGCGGCTCCTAGACTTCGCTCGCGGCGCCGCCAAGCGACCGTTCGTGGCCCACGTGTCCACCTGCTACGTCAGCAACGTGGCCGGCCCGGTGTTCGAAGCGCACCTGCCGGCCGACTGGACGCCCAACGGGCCGGACCCCGCCGACCCCTTCGACGTCGACCGCGAGGTCGAGCGGCTGCTGGAGCACATCGACCTCGTCCGCAGCGGTCAGCCAGCCGCCGCCTCCGAAGCGTGGTGGCGGCAGGCGGTCGAGTTCCTGCGCTCACGCGGACGCCTGTCGAACGCCAGTCGCCGACGCCGCTCGGCCGACGACCGCGAGTACGAGGCGGTCAAGCGGCTCGTCGTCGACGGCCTACGCTGGGCGCGCAGGCGTGGCTGGCATGACACGTACACGTTCACCAAGGCACTCGGCGAGCAGCTCTTCGTCCGCCACCGCGGCGACGTGCCGGGCCTGATCCTGCGACCCGCGATCATCGAGAGCGCACTGCGCACGCCCGCGCCGGGATGGATCGACGGCTACCGGATGATCGACCCACTGATCATCGGCTACGCCCGGGGCCATCTCAGCGAGTTCCCCGGAAACCCCGAGGCCGTCCTCGACGTCGTACCCGTGGACGCGGTCGTCAACGCCCTGCTTATGGCCATCCCCTTCTCACACGGAGGCGGCGGGCCCGACATCTACCAGGTGGCGTCCAGCGCCGACAACCCGCTCAGCGTGAGGACGTTCCGCACGCTCGTCCAGGAGCACTACCGGCGCTCGCCCCTGCGACGCCCGCGCTCGGGCGCCGCCGGGGACCTGCCGGACCTGGCGCTCCCGGAACTGCGCCGCTTCCTGCGCCGCCTCGAGTTCGGTTACCTGCTGCCCGTGCGCGTGCTCGAGGCCGTGTACCGCCTCTTCGAGCGCGCGCCTTGGGGCCGAAGCCGCCGCTCGACGCTCAGCGCCCGCCGGGCGCGTCTCACCTGGCTGCGCGACATGGCCTCGATCTACGGCCCCTACGCCGAGAGCCGCGCGCGCTACCTGGCGTTCAACGTGCACCGCGCGTGGCGAGCCACGCCAGAGGCGGACCGCGAAGCTCTCCCGTTCGACGTGCGCGGCCTGGACTGGCGGCGGTACGTGCAAGACGTACACCTGCCCGGTGTCGAACGCTACCTGCTGGGCATGGGCGAACAACGCAGCGCACCCGTCGCCGTGGACGGTGGGCTGGTCGCGGACGAAGCATCGCACGGACGGGACACCCACGCGCCGGCCCGCACTACCGGCGACGCACCCGCCGGGGCGACGCGTGGCACGCGCTCGGACTGGCGCGGCGCCGAGCAGGTCCTGGCGCTCACGCGCTCCGCGACTCCAGCGCAGGCGACGGCCTGGACGACCCCGACCTACAAGCTGGCCATCCGCCGCGCCAGCCTGCTCGCGCTCCGGCTCGCTGCGCGCCTTCGGCTCGAACTCAGCTGGGACGGGAGCGAGCTCCTCCCCGAGCGCGGCCCGTTCATCGTGGTCGCGAACCACACCAGCCACGTGGACACCGGCATGTTGCTGGCGGCGATCGGGCCGCACGCGGAGCAGACGCATCCGACCGCAGCCGCGGACTACTGGTTCCGCCGGCCCGCGGTCGCGTGGTTCCTCGGCGCCACCCTCGGCGGCGTGCCGTTCGAGCGGCAGCGTCGCAACGTGGCCCGCGCCATCGCGCTGCCGGCACAGGTGCTGCGCAACGGGCGCTCGCTCATCTTCTTCCCCGAGGGGACGCGCAGCCTGGACGGGTCGCTACACCCGTTCCACAGCAGCGTGGGCCTGCTTGCCCTCGCCTCCTCCGCGCCGATCGTGCCCGCCCACATCACCGGAGCTGCGCGTGCGCTGCCGAAAGGCCACGTCTGGATTCGCCACCACCCGGTGCGCGTCCGCTTCGGTGCACCGATCCCCATCGAGCCGTATCTCACGAGCCTCGACCGCGAGAGCGTAGCCAGCGTCTCGCGACGTCTGGCGCGCGACGCGCAGGCCGCCGTCGAAGGGCTCGCCCGCGGTACCCTTCGGGCCGAGGAGGACCAGCCATGACGAGCTCCGACGCGCAGGCGCCTGCTCGACCGCCCGCGCAGGCACCCGCTCGACCGCCGCAGCGCGAGGTGGACGCGCGCCCCTACGACCCAGCCCCGGGTCGGCGTTACCCGCACCTGTGGGGTTACGACGACACCCGCTTCGAGTTCATCGACGCGCGCACCGTCCGCCTCACGGGTTCGCGCTACCCGCTCGCGGGTGCGCCGCTGCCTCACTTCATGCCGTTCGTGGAGGCGCTGCTCGGCGTGCCGGTCGGTCCGGAGCACATGCAGGAGAGCGTGCCGCCGCCGGCGCTACCCGCGCCGGTGCGCAACGAAGCGTTCGTCGCGGACCTCTGCCAGGCCGCCCCTGAACTCAGGCGGGAGGAGGACGACGAAGCCCGCCTGGTGCACAGCCACGGCCAGCTCAGCGTCGACGAGATCTACCGCCTGCTCGGCGGCGGCGTCCCGGAGCGCCTCGTGGACCTGGTGGTGCACCCGCGTAGCGAGGACGAGGTGCGCACGTTGGTGCAACTCGCCGACCGGCACGACGTGGTGCTCATTCCGTACGGCGGCGGCACCAACGTCTCAGGTGCGTTGGCGTGCCCCTCGGGCGAGCGGCGCATGATCGTGTCGGTCGACATGCGGCAGCTGAACCGGGTGCTCGAGGTCGACCGCGCCAACGGCTGGGTCGTGGTCGAGGCCGGCATCACCGGCAAGGACCTCGAGGCACACCTGGAGGCGGAGGGGCTCACCACCGGCCAGGTGCCCGACAGCGTCGAGCTGGCCACCGTCGGCGGCTTGATCGCAACGAACGCCAGCGGCATGAAGAAGAACCGCTACGGCAACATCGAGGAGGCCGTGCTCGACGCCGTCCTCGTGACCCCCCGCGGCGAGGTCCGCGCCACCCCGGTGGTGCCGCGCAGCTCCACCGGCATCCAAGCGCAGCGCCTGGCGTTCGGCAGCGAGGGGGGCTTGGGCATCGTC
>SKSV01000171.1 GCA_007122815.1 Trueperaceae bacterium
AGTCCACGCGACGTCGTCGGCGTCGCCTCGGCGCTGGTCGGGCTCTTCCTGAGCGCCGTGGCGTTGCACGCTTGGTCCGGCGGACCGGCCGTCGCTACGGGCGTTCCGACCGAGGTACCGGCACCCCCGAGCCACGCGCCGCTGTCCGACGTGCAGCTCGACGGGTCCGCCTTCGACGCGACCCTCCCCGGGGGCGTCGCTCACGGTGAGACGGTCTTCCTGGTCCTGCGCTTCGAAGAGCTCGCGGGTGGCCCCTTCGGCGTGACGCTCGTCGACGCCGCGGGTCACGAACACTCGCTCGCGAGCTTCGGAGCGGGCACCACGATGGGCGTGGCGAGAAGCGAGCCACGCGTCGGAGGCGTCACCGGGCCGTGGCGACTTCGCCTGGTCGCCGAGGACACCGTCGGCCGCATCCGAGCGTGGACGCTCGAGCCGTCGGAGCCGGACGTCGGCGTCCCCGGTTCGTGAGGGTCTTGTCAGGCCCGGTCCGACGTGCCACACTCCCTGAGGCGAGCACGCCGGAGGGACCCCGCGCGAGGCGTGGCTACCGGCGCAGCGTCGCGCGCGAGGGGTTGCGCGAGGCACGTGCTAGACTCGCGCTCGAGCGCGCCCGCACGACGACCACACCCCGGAGGAGGTCCTCTTAACAATGGACGAAGCCGCCATCCTGGAGAAGATCCGCGAGGTAGTAGCGGACAAGCTCGACGCCGACCCGAACGACGTGGTCGACAGTGCCGCCTTCGTGGACGACCTGGGCGCTGACTCGCTCGACGTAGTCGAGTTGATCATGGGTCTCGAGGACGAGTTCGGCATCGAGATCACCGACGAGCAAGCCGAGAACATCACCACGGTCGGGGACGCCGTCCGCTTCATAGCTTCACAGCAGTAGTTCATGGCTTCACAGCAGTAGGCGGAGCGGGGCGCCTTTGGGGGCAGAGCCGCCCGAGCGGTCGGGAGGCCGTATGAAACGAGTCGTCGTGACAGGCGTCGGGCCCGTCACCCCCATCGGGGTGGGTGCCGACGCGTTCCTCGACGCGCAGCACCGCGCGGCCAACGGCATCCGAGCGATCACCCACTTCGACGCCTCCGACCTGAGCGTGCGCATCGCGGGGGAGGTCGACGTCGACGTGACGGCCTACCTGGGCCGCAAGGAGGCCAGGCGCCTCGACCGCTTCGTGCACTTCGCCATCATC
The DNA here is from genome assembly GCA_007122815.1 of Trueperaceae bacterium. Lineage (GTDB taxonomy): Bacteria > Deinococcota > Deinococci > Deinococcales > Trueperaceae > CSSed10-48. The sequence continues at coordinate 1,194 of SKSV01000171.1, forward strand.
GCCTCGGACCTTGCCCTCAGCGACGCCGGTTTGCCGCCCGAAGACGTAGCCGGTGAGCACACCGGTACCTCGATCGGCAGCGGGATCGGAGGCCTGTGGACCTGGGAGGAGACCTCCCAGGTGCGTTGGGAGCGCGGCGCGATGCGGATGAGCCCGTTCTTCATCCCACAGTTGATCGCCAACATGGCCTCGGGGCACGTGGCGATGCGGTACGGCCTCACGGGACCCTCGAACACCGTGGTCACGGCCTGCGCCACCGGCACCGGCGCCATCATCGACGCCTACCGCACCATCCAGCGCGGCGAGGCCGAGGTCATGCTCACGGGCGGCGCGGAGGCTTGCGTCACCCCGATGGGCATCGGCGGGTTCGCGGTCATGAAGGCCCTGTCGACCCGGAACGACGAACCGAGTCTAGCCAGCCGCCCCTTCACGGCGAGCAGGGACGGCTTCGTGGCGGGCGAAGGCGCGGGGGTGCTGGTCCTGGAGGAGCGCGAGAGGGCGCTCGCTCGAGGCGCACGGGTCTACGCGGAAGTGATCGGCGGCGCCACGAGCGCCGATGCCTACCACATCACCGCCCCAGCTCCCGGCGGCAGCGGCGCGGTCCGCTGCATCCGGTGGGCCCTTCAAGACGCCGGCCTGGAGCCGGAGCAGGTCGGTTACGTGAACGCTCACGGGACGAGCACCCCGGCCAACGACCTGAACGAGACGATCGCCCTGAAGGCCGTGTGGGGCTCGGCGCAAGCGGTGCCACCGGTCTCCTCGACCAAGTCGATGACTGGTCACACGCTCGGTGCGGCGGGCGGCATCGAGGGCATCGCGACCGTGCAGGCGTTGGCCTCGGGTGTGCTGCCTCCCACGCGGAACTACGACGACCCCGACCCGGAGCTCGACCTCGACTACATCCCGAACGAGCCCCGTCACCAGCAGGTGGACGTGGCGCTGTCGGTGAACTTCGCCTTCGGGGGCCAGAACGCCGTGGCGGTGTTCCAGCGGGCCTGAGCCTCAGCCGTCGTCGGCCCTCGAAGGTGAGCGGCGTCCGGACACGGGAAGTGGTGTCGACCGCTACCTGCCCGCCTGTCCAGGAGCAGCCAGCGGAAGGGTGAAGGTGAACTCGGCGCCGCCACCCTCGGCGTCGCCGACCCAGATCTCGCCGCCTTGGCGCATCACGAGTGCACGCGCGATCGTCAGGCCGACCCCGGCCCCCTGCCCGTCACCGCTGCCTCGCGCGGGATCGCCGCGCACCAGGCGGCGGAAGATGGCTTCTCTCTGCTCGGCTCTGACGCCCGGTCCGGTGTCGCGCACGCTGACCGCGGCCGCTCCCTGGTAGGGCCGCGCGGACACCTCGACACGTCCCCCTGCCGGCGTGAAGCTCAGAGCGTTGTTCAGGAGGTTCTCGAGCACTTGCGCGCTCCGGGTTGAGTCGGCCTCGACGACGAGGCCGGAGTCTGTCCTCCACACGAGGCTCACGCCCTTCTCGTCGAAGCGTCCCCGGAGAGCAGTCAGGCTGTCGCCGACGATCTCGTCCAACGAGACTCTCGCCACGTCGACGGGGAGCTCGTCTGACTCGAGCCGATGCAGGAGGCTCAGGTCGCTCGTGAGGCGTTCGATCCGCTCGACCTGCCGCCGCAGCGCCGTCAGCGTGGCGGCGTCTGGCTCGAACACGCCGTCCTCGAGCGCCTCCAGGTAGCCGCGCAGGTTGGATACGGGCGTGCGCAGTTCGTGCGCGAGGTCGGTGAGCAACTGGCGCCGCACCGCGTCGCTCTGCTCGAGCGCGGCAGCCATGGTGTTGAAGCTCGCCGCGAGGTCACCGATCTCCCCCGGAGCCTCGGCGTCCAGGCGCTGCGTGTAGCGGCCGTCCGCTATGGCCCTGCTCGCTCCCCGCATGGCCGCGAGGGGCGCGACCAGGCGGCGCGTCACGCTCCACGCCACCGCGGCGGCCACCAGCGTCGCCGCCAGGACCGCCCACGCCAGGGCCTGCCTGAGGGCGCTGCGGTAGGACGCGATGAGGTCTTCCGTCATCGCCACCATCGGGTCCGCGAGCGTCATCATGCCGCCCATCGCGCGGATGTGACTCTCCAGGACGAAGGGCGCGAAGGCCTCTCCGACGATCAGCGCGGCCGCAGCCAGCACCGCCACCACCACGAGGTACGAGCCGAAGACACGCCACAAGAGGCTGGAGGCTCGTCTACGCTCTTGCATGCTGCCGCTAACCTAGCGCGTAGCCCACGCCGCGCACGGTTCGGAGCAGTCCCTCCGCTCCCGCGGCGACGAGCTTCTGGCGCACGTTCGAGACGTGCACGTCGACTACCCTGTCGACGCCGTCGAACTCCGGTCCCCACACCCTCTCGATCAACGCCTCGCGGCTGAAGACACGCCCTGGCGCCTGCGCGAACGTCAGCAGCAGGTCGAACTCGAGCGTGGTGAGGGTGAGCGCCTGCTCGTTCACGCTCGCCTGGCGCTTCTCGACGTCGAGCCGTAGTGGCCCCAGCGTCACCACCTCCGGCCCACGCCGTCCTGCCTCGCCACGGCGCAGGACGGCGCGCACGCGCGCCACCAGCTCACGAGGGCTGAACGGCTTCACCACGTAGTCGTCGGCGCCGAGTTCCAGACCGATGACACGGTCGGTCTCGTCACTGCGGGCGGTCAGCACTATCACTGGCGTGGACGCCGAGCGCCGCAGGCGCTGCAGCACCTCGAGCCCGGAGAGGCGCGGCAGCATCCAGTCGAGCACCACCAGGTCGGGAGGCTCGGCGATGGCGTGTCTCAACCCGCTCTCTCCATCGCTCTCTACCGCGACGCTGAAGCCGTCACGCTCCAAGTAGGCCCGGACGACGCGCGCGACATCGGCGTCGTCCTCTACCACCAAGACCTTCGCCGCCAAGCCTCACCTCACTCTCGACCCGCCAAGTGTGCGTGCGGCGCGTCGGCCTCAGGCAACCGCCGCCGAGGCCGGGCGTCACCGGAGCAGCGCTTGACCGCAGCTTGACACGGCCGCAACGAGAGCCGAACCCCCCGCGCCTATCCTAGCTACGAGGTGATGCACATGATGATGACGCCAGGTTGGATGGGATGGGGGGGAATCCTAGGCATGCTGCTGTGGTTGCTGCTGCTGGTGCTGGTGGTGGTGGCTGCCATCGCGCTCGCCCGTGCCCTCTTGCCGAGCTCGGGTGAACCCTCG
>SKSV01000347.1 GCA_007122815.1 Trueperaceae bacterium
CCCTTCGCGACGCGGCGCGCGATGGCGTCGAGCTTCTCGCTCGCAGCCTGCAGGAGTGCCTCGCGATGATGCGCGCGCTCAGCCGAGCGGTCCAACTTCAGGTTAGAAGACGGTTGCGCCCGGATGCCCGGGGGCGGTTCGGATGGTATCGCTGCCGGAGGCGGTCATGCCTGGGCGCAAGCTCGGAGTCGGCTCGGCCGTCGGTTCTTCAGCTAGTCTTCAGCGCCGTGGTGTTCCGTGGGGTCATGGGAGGTGAGATGAGTGAGATCGTCCGGTGTCGGTAACATCGGCGGTTACGGCGCCTTGATGCGGGTGCCGGTGTCGCGGTTGCTTGTGACGGCTGAACTTCTGTGCGCCTCGGTGCGGACGTACCCTTGAAGCGTGGCAGGACCGGTGATCTACCGACCAGCGCCGCTGCCCCAAGCAGTGACCGCATTGCTCGAACACAGATGTTCACCGAACACAGGTGTGGCCGAGCGTTCGCCGCATCGTCTCGGGAGGTGAGCGAGGCATGATGTCCAAACGACAACAACCCGCTGGGTGGGACCGGCGCTCCAGAGTTCCCGCGAGCCGCGGTGGGCCCGTACCGAGCCGCCGCCGCAGCGACCAGCGACTTACGTCCATCGGTGTTTTGAGCCGCGTGTTAGGCGACGCAGGTATCGCCTTCATCGCGGTGATGGCGGCGCTGGCGGTCCAGGCCTACCTGTCGGTTCCTGACTCCGCTGGCACCGCTCAGGCCCTGGCATCGATCATGGTGCCCGGTGGCCTCGTGCTGGTAGCGGTGTTCTTGGCAGCGGTGGTCACCGCGAACATGCTGCGCGGGGTGTACTCCCGCCACCGCACCTACCCGTTGCCCACGAAGTTGATGCGCCTCGTGCAGAGTGCAGCCATCGCTGGTGCCGCGGCCGGAGTGGTGCTGCTGCTCCTGCCCGCATCGTTCGAGGTCCCGCGAGCTGCTTTCATCGGCGCCTGGGTGCTGACGGCGATCGCGCTCCCCGCGGCCCGCTGGTGGACCTGGGCGTACCGGATCAACGTGCAGGCCAGCGAGTTGCGTGAAGACCTGGAGTTGCGTCAAGACAAGGAGCAGCGCGGCGCCGCTGCTAGTGAGGACCGGATACTCGTCGTCGGCGGTGCCGGCTACATCGGCTCTGCCCTGCTGCCGCTACTGCTCGAGAGCGGGCAGAAAGTGCGTCTCCTGGATGTCTTCATGTACGGCAAGGAGCCTGTCGCCCAGTGGCTCGAGCACCCGAACCTCGAGGTGATCGAGGCAGACTACCGGAAGTTCGACAAGCTGGTCGAGGCCATGCAGGGAGTCGACACGGTCGTTCACCTCGGTGGCCTTGTCGGCGACCCCGCTTGCGCCTGGAACGAGGAACTGACGGTGGAGGTGAACTTGACCTTCACCCGCGTGATCGCGGAGATCGCGAAGGCGAGCGGCGTCGAGCGTTTCGTGTTCGCGAGCACGTGCTCGGTATATGGTGCCAGTGACGAGATACTCGACGAGTCCTCGGAGTTCAACCCGGTGTCGCTCTACGCCCGTAGCAAGGTAGCCAGCGAGCACGTTCTGATGGAACTCCAGTCACCGAGCTTCGGTGTCACGATTCTCCGCTTCGGAACCATCTACGGCATCTCTGGCCGTACACGCTTCGACCTGGTGGTCAACCTCCTGACCGCGAAGGCCCACGCGGACCGGGGCATCACGGTCTTCGGTGGCGATCAGTGGCGCCCGTTCGTGCACGTGGCCGACGCCGCAAGGGCCGTTGCCTTGGTGCTCGACGCACCCGGAAGACTGGTCTCCGGTCGGGTGTACAACGTCGGTTCGGACGAACAGAACGCCACCCTCGGCGACATCGGCCACCTCATCAACTCGTTCGTGCCCGAGGCCGAGTACGTCGACTCCGGGCGCGATGGTGACCGTCGCAACTACCGCGTGTCGTTCCGGCGCATCAGGGAGGAGCTCGGGTTCAGGCCTGAGTGGTCGCTCGTCGAGGGTGTGCAGCAGGTGCTCGAAGCTCTGCGAAGCGGTCGCGTCGGCGACTACCGGGATGCGAAGTACAGCAACGTCCTGTACCTCGCGAACATGGGTGACTCCTCGGTCTATCCCACCACGGAGTCGGAGTACGCGAAGGGCCTGATCACTAGCACCCGGGAGACCGATCTGGTGCGGGTCGGCAACGGCCAGGTTCGTTCGGGCGCGAACGGCGATGTGGCCGTTGCCCTCAAGGGCGTCGCGGCCAGCCGCCAAGCCAGTCGACGCCAGCCGTTGAGCCCGGAACGGCGTGGTGCCGTAGCCGAACGACGCGGCGCGGTAGCCGAGCGACGCAGTGTCGTAAGCGAACGACGCAGTGTCGTAAGCGAGCGACGCGGCGGGGGCGCCAGGCGCTGACGATCGCGCCCCATGCCTGAGCGTCAGCCAAGAGGGGTAGCCACGCTCTGCCGCGCCGTGCTCAGCTCGGCGCGGCAGGTTTCGGAGAGAGCGTCAAGGCCGTGAGTTCGGGGGGGCACGCCAGCCTCAGAGGCAGCTGAGTGACACCCAGCCCGCGCGACACGTAGCCTCGAGCTGGACCTTCGACCCAACCGGACACGAAGCGGCGACCGTACCGTGAGGAAGTTATCACCGGGCCCACCAGCGGCAGACGGATCTGGCCGCCATGGGTGTGGCCGCAGAGCGTGAGCCCGACGGACGGTGGGACTTGCGGCAGGATGTCCGGGTTGTGCGAGAGCAACAGCACCGGGACACCCGGGGGGCGGCCGGCCAGAGCGGCGGTGAGGTCGGGCCGCCCCTGTTGCAGGTCATCGATCCCGGCGAGGTAGAGGTCTTCGCGCACTAGCCGACCGCGGTTCACGAGGATCGTCGTGCCAACCGCAGCCAGGCGCGCCTCGAACTCGTCGAGCCCGTCGGAGAGGCGCGACAGGTCGTGGTTGCCCCAGATCCCCCAGACCCCGAGCGGCGCCACCAACCGCCCTAGCTGCTCGGTCAGCGGGCCGAAATCGGCCCCGGCGAGGTGGTCCACCATGTCACCTCCGAGCAGTATCAGGTCGGGATCGAGCGCGAGGGTCGCGTCGACCCAAGCAGCCACGGAGCCGGCGCGGATGAACGGGCCGTAGTGCAGATCGCAGAGCCAGGCCACGCGGAGCGGGGAGCGAAGGCCCTCGAGTTCTGCCTGGATGTGTTCGATCTGGAAACGGTACGCGCTCAGCACGGAGCCTCCTGCGACGCCGGCGATCGCGACGCCAGCGGCGGTCTTGGCGATGCGCCCAAGGAACTGGCGGCGAGTCAGCACGCTGTGGCGATCTTCTGGCGTCAGCGGCCGTCCTCTATCACGCGCTGCGTGCGCGGTGCCACCGTCGCCTTGTAGGGGTCGACCGACTGGCGCTCCAGCACGCTCATCTCCTCCGTGACGCCCCGCCGTCGGGAGGGGCGCGTCTCCGTGAGGACGACACCGAGCACCGGGGCCTCTCCTTCGCGGAGCCGATCAACGGCTTCGCGAACGTGTTCACGGGCTGATCGCCGCCGGCTGACCACCAGGATCACGCCGGTCGCCAGCCGCGCTAGCGCGAGCGTGTCAGCGAAGGTGACCACCGGAGTGGCGTCGAGCACGATGGTCTCGTACCGCGCACGCCAATCATCTAGCTGAAGCGGAAGTGACGCTTCCAAGAGGTCTACCGGGAAGCGCGCGGACTTGAAGCTCGGGATGAAGTCGAACGACCGGCCCGGTGCCGGAGCTACGGACACGCTCACTGGGCGCTGGCCAGCGTCCGGGTTGCTCAAGTAGGCTTCGAACGGCGCCACGTGACTCGGCACTACGTCGAGCCACGCCGTCGCCCCCGGGTTGCGCAGGTCGGTGTCGACGAGCAGGGTGTCGCTGCCGCTCCTCGCGAAGGACTCCGCCACGGCCACCGCGACGCCGTCCTTCTCCAACGCCTGGGTCGCGCTGGTAACCACGATCACGCGAGTGTTCGCGCCCTTGGTGGCCAGCATCAGGTTCGTGCGCAGGCGGCTGGCGGTATCGCCCGAGAGCCTGTGGTCGCGGCGCCCGCGGGATGCGAACTCCGCCAGCACCGGCAGCCCGGTGACGGCCGCGGCCTCTTCGCGATCTCTGACGCGTGTGTCCAGGGCGGAACGCAGGAGCAGCAGTCCGTAACCGGCCACCAAGCCCAGCAGGGCTGCGATGAAGGTGCTGAACACCGGCCGCGGTGCGATGGCGCGCTCCGGGGTCGAGGCCGGTCGTAGCGTGTCCAACCGGCTCACCACGATCGCGGACGCCGCCGCGGCGGTGGCGAGCTCCAACTCCTCTGCACGTTGCGCGCGGACGCTGAGCAGCGCGGCCTGCTGCTC
>SKSV01000180.1 GCA_007122815.1 Trueperaceae bacterium
GTCGCCGCCGACGTACAGAGCAGCGTGCAGGCCCGCATACACGTGCGCGTCGAGGTGAAGGACCAGGACGAGATCGAGCACATCAAGTCCAACGTCTCGCGCATCGCCGACGTGACGCGCATCTATCGCGCCCGCCCGGGACTCAAGGCGTGAGCGGCGCGCGTCAGGCGAAGCGGCTGCGCGTCGTGGTGGTCTGCACGGGCAACATCTGCCGCTCTCCGACGGCCGAGGTGGTGCTGCGGCAGCGACTCGAGGAAGCCGGCCTGGCCGACCGGGTGAGCGTCGACTCGGCGGGCACTTACGCCGGACACGGTGGGGAGTCGCCCGACCGGCGCGCACGCGACGCGGCGCGGCGGCGTGGCTACGACCTCTCGGGGGTGCACGCGCGTGCGGTGAGCCGCGACGACGCCGAGGCCGACCTGCTGCTGGCCATGGACCGCGGTCATCTGCGCCGTCTGCAGCAGGTGTTCGGTTCGCACGATGGGGTCACCCTCTTCCTCGACGGGGAGGCGGGGGGCGCCGCGGCCGAGGTACCCGATCCGTATTACGGTGGCAGCGCGGGGTTCGAGCAGGTGCTGGACCTCATCGAGGAAGGCTCGAGGCGGTGGGTCGAGCGTATCCGCGCGATGCTCGCAGACGAGAAGACCCCGCCGGTTGGCAGCGGCACCTGACGATCACCCCTTAAGGCTGCTTCTTCCGACCTGACCTGGTTCGGGGGTCGCCACCGCGCTGCGCCGGCGGGGCTACGTCATGGAACCATGTACGGCCTCGTGGGCACAAGGCCGTGGGTTGCAGGCCTCACCTCCTGGCGCGTCACCTCCTGGCGCCGACGTGCGTCGACGTGTCGCTCCGCGCGGGGCCGCTGCGCTTCAGGCGCCCAGCGCGCGCCGCAGCGCACTCACCACCAGCTCGTGCTGAGCCTCCGTGAGGGTCGGGTAGAGGGGCAGGGAGAGCACCGATGCGGCCGCCGCCTGCGCGTGCTTGAGTTCGCCGTGCACGCGACCGCCGTAACGTTCGAGGGTGTTGGGGTAATGGACGGCGGTGGCCACGCCGACCCGGGCGAGTTCCGCCGCCACCGCGTCGCGGCGTCCGTTCGGGACCCTCACGGTGTACTGGTGGTAGACGTGCTCGCTCGAGGCAGGCGGGAGCTCCAGGCCAGCGACACCTGCGAGGGCCGCGTCGTAGCGCCGAGCGAGCTCGCGGCGCGCCGCGTTGTAGCCGTCCAGGAGCGGAAGCTTCACGCGCAGCGCGGCGGCCTGTAGGGCGTCGAGACGAGAGTTGTATCCCAGCGTGTCATGAACGTAACGGCGTTCGCTACCGTGGTTCCGGAGCCGCCGAGCGAACGCCGCGCATTCGGCGTCGTCGCTGACCAGCAGCCCCCCGTCACCGAGAGCCCCGAGGTTCTTCGTGGGGTAGAAGGAGATCGCTCCCGCGTCGCCCAGCGTCCCCAAACGCCGGCCAGCCAGGAGCTGGCCGGGTCGTCCTCCACTGCATGAACAGCCCACGCAGCGCTGCGGGTAGCGCGCGCCGAAGGCCTGAGCCGCGTCCTCGAGCACGCGCAGAGCGTGGCGCTCGGCTACCTCCAGCAGGGCCGCCATCGGCGCCGCGTCGCCGTAGAGGTGCACGGGCACCAGCGCCGCCGTGCGGGGCGTGATGGCCGCCTCCACCAGCTCCGCGTCGATCGTGAACGAGCCCTCGGCGAGGTCGACGAAGACGGGAACGGCACCGACCAACTGGATTGCTTCGCTGGTAGCGAAGAAGCTGAAGGCGGAGGTGATCACCTCGTCGCCCGGGCCTATCCCCAGCGCCCGCAGCCCGATCACCAGCGCGTCGGTGCCTGAGTTGAGCCCGACCGCGAAGCGCGCACCCAGGTACTCGGCGGCTTCCTCCTCGAACGCCTCGACCTCGGGCCCGAGAACGAACTGGCCGCTGTCGAGGACGCGCGCGACGGCCGCCTCCAGCTCAGAGCGCACGCTCGCGTGCTCGGCGCGCAGGTCGAGCACGGGGACCTTCGTCGCCATGCCGGATGCTACCAAGGCGTCCCGCGCGGCCCTGAGGGTTCGGCGCAGTGGGCTTGTCTGGCGTCCGCTCCTGTGCTTGACTGGTCGCCGTGCCACACGACCCCCACAGCCGCGCGGCGTTCGCCACGCGGCAGGTCCACGCCGGCAGCGCCCCCGACCCGATCAGCGGCTCGCGCGCACAGCCGATCCACGCCACCTCGAGCTACGTCTTCGAGAGCGCGGAGCACGCCGCCGCGGTCTTCGCCGGAGACGAGCCCGGCAACCAGTACGGCCGCATGCACAACCCCACCACCGACGCCTTCGCCGCGCGCGTCGCGGCGCTCGAGGGCGGGGTGGCGGCCGTGGCGCTCGCCTCGGGACAGGCGGCGAGCGCCGCCACCCTGCTCGCCCTGGCGCGTCCGGGCGCGCGGGTGGTGTGCTCCACCAACGTGTTCGGCGGCACCGCGACGCTCTTCCGGCGCTTGCTGGTGCCCTGGGGCGTCGAGCTGGTGCAGGCCCCACCGGAGGCGGAGGCGCTAGGCGACGCGCTGGACGAACGCACGGTGGCGTGCTGGGTGGAGAGCGTCGCGAACCCGAGCGGGGCAGTTCCCGACCTGCCGCGCCTCGCCGAACGCTGCCGGGACGCCGGCGTGCCTCTCGTGGTCGACAACACCTGGGGCTGCGCCGGCTACCTCTGCAGGCCCTTGGAGCACGGAGCGACGGCAGTGGTGCACTCGGCCACCAAGTGGATCGGCGGTCACGGCACCTTCGTCGGGGGGGTCGTCGTCGACGGCGGCGACTTCGACTGGAGCGCCGGGCGCGTGCCCGCCCTCAGCGAGCCCGACGCACGAGGCCGCACCCCGCAAGACCGTCACGGCTCAGCCGCGCTCGCCGTCAGGGTGCACGAGCTCGGGCTGTTCACTCTGGGCGCGACCCTCTCGCCCTTCGCCGCCTTCCTCGGGTTGCAGGGCCTGGAGACGCTCGACCTGCGCGTGCAGCGCAGCTGCGACACGGCGCTGGAGCTGGCCCACTGGCTCGCCGAGGCGCCGGCAGTGAAACGGGTGGTCTACCCGGGCCTGCTTGAGCATCCGAGCCACGAGGTGGCGCGGCGGGTGATGCGCAACGGCTTCGGCGCGGTGCTAGCCTTCGAGCTCGCCGACGAGGCCAGCGCACGCGCTTGCCTCGACGCTCTCGCGCTCGTGTCGCACCTCGCCAACATCGGGGACGCGAAGAGCGTCGCCATCCACCCCTGGACGACGACGCACCAGGGCATGAACGAGAGCGAGCGGCGGGCGGCGGGGGTCACGCCGGAGCTGGTGCGCCTGTCGCTCGGGCTCGAGGACCCGCGCGACCTCCGCGCCGACCTCGCTCAGGCGCTGCACGTGGCGGGGGTGTGCTCGTGAGTGCGGAGCGTTTCGGCAGACGCCTGGTCCACGAGACCTGGGGCGATCACGCCGCCCTGCTCGCGCGGCACGAGGGCGGCCGCGACGGCAGCGTCGGCATCGTCAGCCCCCAGGTCGTGGACGTGGCGACCCCCAACCGGCCACTGCAGCTCGAGAGCGGCGCCTCACTCCCGCACGTCGCCGTCGCCTACGAGTCGTACGGCGAGCTCGACGCCAGCGGGCGCAACGCGGTGCTCGTCTGCCACGCCCTCACGGGATCCGCCCACGCGGCGGGCAAGCACGACACGCACGACGTGCCCGGCTGGTGGGACCCGCTGATCGGGCCGGGCAAGGCGCTCGACACGCGCCGCTACTTCGTGGTGTGCAGCAACGTGTTCGGAGGCTGCTACGGCACCACCGGACCGACCTCGCTCGATGCGAACACCGGACACCCCTACGGCCCCGACTTCCCGCGCTTCACGATCCGCGACATGGTGGCCGTGCAACGCCGCTTGCAGCTCGAGCTGGGGGTGCGCTCCTGGCGCGCTGTCGTAGGCGGGAGCATGGGCGGCATGCAGGCCCTCGAGTGGGCGGTGATGCACCCGGACGCCGTGCAGGGCATGGTGGCGATCGCCATCGGGGCTCGCCACAGCGCCTGGGCGATCGGGCTCAACGAGGTGGCGAGGCGCGCCATAATGGCCGATCCAGCCTGGCAAGGCGGACGCTATGCGCTGGACGCCCAACCCGAGAGTGGCATGGGGCTGGCCCGCGCGATCGCGATGCTCAGCTACCGCAGCTTCGACTCCCTCGAGGCGAGGTTCGGACGCGAGCGCCGCAGCGAGGGCGACGACGCGCTGAGCTCGAGCTTCGAGATCGCCTCCTACCTCGCCTACCAGGGTGTGAAGCTCGTGCGGCGCTTCGACGCGAACA
>SKSV01000419.1 GCA_007122815.1 Trueperaceae bacterium
GAGACCGGTGAAGCGGCCCTCACCGTGAATGTTCCCGCTGGCGATCTCCAGCGCTATCACTTGACGGTCGGCGATCACGTTGTACCGGATGGCGTCGAGGTACGGCAACTGGTTGCCCTCGGGGTCGACCTTGAAGTAGTAGGGGTTGCGCTCGGTCGCGATGCTGACGCCGGTGTCCCATCCCGTGAGGTAGAAGGCGCCCAGCGTGACGCGGCCGCGCGGTCCGATGTAGCCGCTGTTGGCGGCCCAGTCGTCCCAGGTGGCGTCGGGGTTGTAGGCAGGGTGGTACTGCATCATCGCGTGCTTGGGCCAGCCGGATTCGCGCATGGAGGCGAAGCCCTCGAGGATGAAGTGGTTGGGCTCACTCCAGGCGAAGCGCACGGTGTAGTCGTCGATCTTCTCCACCGAGGGAATGAGACCGCGTATGGAGAGGTAGAACTGGTCGTAGGCGGACTGGGGCGCGTCCTCGTTGAGCATGACGTCTTCCCAGAAGAACAGCACGTCTTCAGCAGTGAAGGGATGGCCATCTGACCAGCGCATGCCCTCACGTAGCCGTACCACCATCTCTGTGAGGTCGTCACTGATCTCGAAACTCTCCGCTACGTTGGGCGTGATCGGGCCGGCGAACGGGTCAGGGTAGCTCCACCACACCAGCGGTTCCATGACCGTACCGACGATCGAGATCACCTGCGTGGTGTCGTCTGTGATCGCGCGGTTGAACACGCCGCCGTAGCGGCCCGTCTCCTCGAACGGCTCCATCACCAGCGGGATCTCGGGCAGGCGCTCTTCCAACGGAGACAGGGCGCCGGCTTGCACCCGCTCACTGAGCAGCGGCGCCTCTTGGTAGCCGGCCGCCGCGGCAAGGCCCGCGAACAGCAGGCTCAAGCCGATGATCGTCAGGTTCTTGGCACTACGCTTCGTCATACCGTCCTTCCCCTTCCGAGCCGTAAGCGACCGCAGGTCCTGCGCGGTCACGTGCCTTCGTTGCTCTTGCGCTCCCTCCCCCCTTTCCCAGAGCGAAGACTGGGGTGCCTTCGCAACCGACCCAGCCAGCTGTGGCTTCGCTTGGTTCGCTTGCCTTGCCCCATACACGCGCATCTGCGCCTCGAGAGGCATGGGTGACGGAGCTGCCGGCGAGCGAAGAGCTGAAGACCTGGAACCTGTGTCTGGAGGGTAGCACCAGCTACTTAACGATGTCAAGTAGCTGTACTGAACAAGTTCAAGGCGGCTGCGCCATGGCGCCAAGCCCTGCCGGCCGACCGGTGTACCAACCGACCCGATGACCAGCTTGTCGTCAGTTCGAAGGCCGTGATACGCTCATGACACAAGCCGAAGAAGACCGTGAGAGACGGGCGTTGCGGGACCTAGCGGGACCCAGCCGCGCCTCGGCGTCCGGCCTGACGCGGGGTTCTCGGCTGCTCGGATCGTGCCCGCGTTCCATCGCGGAGCGCCCGACGGTCCGTCGAGAGGAGCAAGATGAAAGCGGACAGAAGCCTACACTCGTGGCTGAAGGTGGCCACCCTATCGCTCGCCGTCATCGGCCTGCTGCTCGGGTCGGTGGCGCTGTCGCAGGACCGGCTCGTGCGCTTGACCTTCTATTACCCGGTGGGCGTCGCCGGACCCCTCGCGCGCGTGGTGGACGGCATGGTGCAGGAGTTCAACGAGGAGCACCCCAACATCGAGGTCGTCGCCGTCTACTCGGGCGATTACGACCCGACGATGATGAAGGTGCAGACGGCCGTGCGCGGCGGGAACCCACCCGACATCGCCGTCGTCGAGATCTCCGAGTTCCCGACGCTGCTCGCGTTGGACGCGATCATCCCGCTCGACGACTACATCGAGCAGCACCCTGGCTACATAGACGCCTTCTTCCCCGCCTTCCTCGACAACAGCACCTTCGAGGACCAGATCTGGGGCATCCCGTTCCAGCGCAGCACCCCGGTGCTCTACTGGAACAAGGAGGCCTTCGCCGAGGCCGGCCTCGATCCCGAGCAGCCGCCACGCACCTGGAGTGAACTCGCCGAGTTCGCCGACACCCTCACCATGCGCGTCGGCGATGAGGTCCAGCGTTACGGCGTGACGATCTCGGGCGGCTGGAACGACTGGCTCTTCGAGGCTTTCGTGCGCCAGTCAGGTGGGCAGCTCATCGACTTCCACGAGCGGGAGATCAAGTTCAACTCCCCTGAGGCGGTAGAGGCGCTCGAGTTCTGGGTCACGCTGATGCAGGACCTCGAGGTCGCCCCGCCGCACAGCACCTGGGCCTCCACTCCCCCCGACTTCGTCGGTGGCCGCACCGCGATGCTCTACCACTCGACGGGCATCATGACGTTCCTGAAGGATTCGGCTCCCTTCGAGTTCGGCGCCGCCTTCATGCCTGCCAACGAGACTTACGGCGCCGCGGTCGGTGGCGGCAACTTCTTCATCTTCAAGGACATCCCACAGGAGAACAAGGACGCTGCCTGGACCTTCATCCATTGGATCACCTCGCCCGAGCGCGCCGGCTACTGGAGCGCCTCCTCGGGCTACGTGGCCGTACGCGGAGACGCTTACGAACTCGCCGACATGCAGAACTTGGTGGGGGAACACCCGGAGTACCTCGTGGCGCGTGACCAGCTCGAGTTCGGTCACGGCAAGATGATGGCTCCCGCCTACCAGCGCGTGCGCGAGATCCTCAAGAGCGCCCTCGACGACGCCCAGGCCGGGCTCATCTCACCACAGGCTGCGCTCGATCAGGCTCAATCGGAGATGGAGCGGACCCTGCGGAGCTGGATCCAAGCTCCCTGATCGACTGGGCTTCGCGTCCACTAACATGCAGCTGCGTTCGCCGGGGAGGATCGCTCCCCTCCCCGGCGCCCTTCACTCAAGAGCGGCCCAGATCCTCCACCCAAGCGGAGTGTGACCATCATGCGTACGTCTAGCAACCGGATATCCCCGTACCTCTATCTGATCCCCTCGCTGGTATTCCTGGTCGCGTTCACGTACTACCCGATCTTATCGTCCGTCTACATCAGCCTTCACGACTGGAACCTCTTCACTCCGCAACCACAGTTCGTGGGCTTCGAGAACTACCGCGTGATGGCCGACGACCCTATCTTCTGGCGCGTGGTGCGCAACACCTTGGTGTACGTCGCCGGCACCATCCCCATAACGATGGTGATCGCGCTGATCATGGCGATCTTGCTGAACGAGCGTCTCGGCTGGATGCGCAGCGTCTACCGCGTGACGGCGTTCTACCCCACCATGATCCCTATGGCCGCTGCCGCCATGCTCTGGGTGTGGCTCCTCAACCCTGGCATCGGCCTCATCAACCACTACCTCGCCGAGCTCGGTGTGCCGCGCATCGAATGGCTCTACGACATGAGTTGGGCACTGCCGGCCATAATGTTGACCGCCATCTGGAAGAACTTCGGCTACTTCATGCTGATCTACCTCGCCGGCCTGCAGAACCTGCCGGGCGAGCTGTACGAGGCGGCCAGCCTGGAGGGGGCGGGCTTCTGGCAGAAGGTCTGGCACATAACCCTGCCGCTCTTGGCCCCGACCTCGATCTTCGTTCTAGTGGTTGGCGTCATAACGAGCTTCAACGTCTTCGACCTGGTCCACCTGATGACCCAGGGTGGCCCCGGCAACCGCACCAACGTGATGGTCTACTACATCTACCAGCACGCCTTCCGCTACGCCGATTACGGTATGGGTTCCGCCCTCACCGTCGTGTTCGTGGCGGCCATCCTGCTCGTGATCCTGATGATCATGGGCTTCCTCGAGAGGCGGGCGCACTATGAGGTCTGAGAGCCCGCGCACACCAGGCCGCGGATCCGCCGATGCGCGCCCGGCCAACGAACCACCGCGCACCCTCAACTGGGCGCTCAACCGCTTGGGGCTCAACAAGCTCCTGCTGCACATGATCTTGATAGTGGTGGCGACCCTGACCGCGGCGCCGTACTTCTGGGCGCTCTCGACCTCGCTCAAGGAACGCCGCGACGTGTTCACCGCGGTCCCGCAGTGGATACCGCCCACCCCGACCCTGCAGAACTACGCCGACCTGTTCCACATGGCCCCGTTCGGCCTCTTCCTGGTCAACTCGATTGTGGTGGTGCTGGGGATCCTGGTGATCCAGCTGATCACCGCGCCGCTGGCCGCGTACGTCTTCTCGCGCCTGCAGTTCCCTGGAAGCAACTTCCTGTTCGCGCTCTTCCTCATCCAGATGATGATGCCGATCCACGCGGTGGTGGTGCCAAACTACCTCACCATGAACTCGCTCGGCTTGCTCGACACGCGCGTCGCGATGATGCTCCCGTTCTGGGCCAGCGGTTA
>SKSV01000057.1 GCA_007122815.1 Trueperaceae bacterium
ATCGGCCGCCTCGCCCTCACCGAACACCTGCGAGGACGACATGAGGCCGATCACGACGAGAGCTGAGAACACGGCCCGCAACGCATCGGAACGCGAGCGTTCCATTAGCACCTCCCCCGGTGCTCAGCAGTATGCCCGCCAGCGATGCCTAGTGCAAGCCGCTGTGTACAGGACGTCGCACGACGACCGCCCGTGCCCTAGCCCCCGAGTGCTGTTGGACAGTCGAGTTCACCGAACGGCGCCGTCACGCACCAGCCTCAGGAAGGGCGCCACGAGCGCGAGGGCCAGCGGCGGCACTGCGCACACGACCACCGTCAGCGTGTAGCTGCCGAGCAGGTCGTAGCCGAGCCCGAAGAGCAGCGGGCCAATCGCCGAGCCGACGACGAGCGCGGTCGACACCCAACCCTTGATGCTGCCGAGATGGCGGCGGCCGAAGTAGTAAGCGAAGACGTTACCCTGCAGCGAGCCGAACATCCCGGTCCGCAACCCAAGCAGCAAGCCGTAGGGCAGTACCGCCGCGGGTCCGGCGAGGAAGCCTGCGAACACCAGCGACGCTGACAGGCCGAGCAGCATCACGCTGAGCAGGAACTTCGGCGCGACACGGTTGATCAGCGCTCCGGTCGCTAGATTGGCAGGGGCCGCAGTCATGCCGTAGTAGACGAACGCCTTCGCCGCGTCGATGCGCTCGAGCCCACCTTCAGCGAGGATCGAGTAGTGATGGAAGACGAGGCCGGTGCCGAGAGCCGAACCGAAGGCCAAGCCCGCCAGGAACACCCAGAACGTCACCGTCCGCCGCGCCTGCGAAGCCGTGTAGTGACGTTCCGTGCGCTCTCCCTGACGCACCTCACCCTCCGAGGGATCACCGTCAGGTAGGAGCCCGTAGCGTTCGGGCCGATCGCGGTACACCAGCGCACCCACCGGCAGGATCGTGCAGGCGACGGCCAGCCCCAACAGCATGTAGGCGGTCCGCCAACCAGTGGCGTCGATGAGCCCCTCGATGAGGGTCGGGAACGTAGCGGTCGCCGCTGCCATACCGACGCCCGCCATCCCGATAGCCAGACCGCGACGTCGCACGAACCAGATGGCTATGACGTGCAGGCTCACGAGCGAGAGGGCGCCTTGCCCCAGCATCCGCACGAGGGTGAAGCCGATCAGCAGCATCACCACGTTCTGGACGCTGCCCATCCAGACGCATGCCAGGGCGAAGGCGCTGGCGATCAACGCGACCGCCAGTCGCGGCCCATGCCGGTCCAACATGCGCCCCACGACCGGGAGGGCAAGTGATCCGCCGAGCGTGCCGAAGAGGTAGAGGGTCGAGACACCCGAGCGGCTGAGGCCCAAGTCGACGATGAGGTGGTCGATGAAGATCGAGACACCGGTGGTCTGCCCCGGCATCGTCATCATGACGCCGAGGGTGCCGGCTATGGCGATGAACCAACCGTAGAACACGGGAGAGGCGCTCACCAACCGGCTCGAGCGGACCTCCCCCGAAGCGCCGCTCACGCTGGCCCGGGTGCAGGATCCCCAAGTGCTTCGCGCTTCAGCCGCCAGAGCCCAGCGCTGAGCGAGACGTGGTAGCGGTGAGGGTTCCGCAGCCGGCGCACCCCAACGTCGAGACGCTCCTCGTCCCGCTCACGGCGGCGCCGCAACTCGCTCAGGTCGGGGCTGGGCGCGGTCGCCGCGCCGTCTTGCCACACCACCTCGAGGAGGGGCTCGACCTCGCTCACCTCATGCGCCGGCAGCCTGCGCCGCCGAGCGTCACGAGGGTGGTGCAGCGTCATCTCCGCGCTCGGGTCGGGGCGTTCGTCGTGCACCGTGACCAAGTCAGCGGTGGCCATCCCTCGCGCGTCGTACACGCGGTAGAGGGACTTGGCTCCAGGGATCGTGGCCTTCTCCGGAGTGTCGGAGCGCTTCACGCTGGGCGCCCAGCCCTCACCGTCCTCGACGGCGACGAGCTTGAACACGCCATCGAGCGACGGGGCCCCGTGGCTCGTGATGAGCCTGGTACCGACGCCGTAGGCGAGCCTGTCGAGCACCCGCTGCGGGTCCTGACCTTGCTCCCGTGCCTCCTCCTCGACCTGCTGTCGCACCTGCCAGATCGTCAGCTCGTCGAGCTGGTTGGAGAGGGTGATGCGCGCGTCGGGGAAACCTGCCGCGTCGAGCTCCTTCGCGACCAGGACGGCGAGGTGCGCGAGGTCGCCTGAGTCCAGGCGCACTCCCAGCGGCTCATGACCACGCTTGCGCAAGCGTTCGAACGTGGCGATGGCGTTCGGCAAGCCGCTTCCGAGGGTATCCACGGTGTCGAGCAGCAACACGCAGTCGTCAGGGTAGCTCCTGGCGAAGGCCTCGAACGCCTCTGCCTCGCTGGCACCGCTGGCGATGAAGGCCTGCACGAAAGAGTGGGCGTGAGTGCCTCGCGGGGCCACACCGAGCGCCAGGCTGGTGCTCACGTTCGAGCTGGCGTCGACGCCACCAATCAGCGCGGCGCGGGTACCGGCCTCCGCCGCGCGGCCTTGGGCCCGACGCATGCCGAACTCGAGGACGGTGGCGCCGCCAGCGATGCGCCGCAAGCGCGCCGCCTTGGTCGCCACCAGGGTCGCGTAGTTCAGGTGGTTCAGCAGAGCGGTCTCCAGCAGCTGCACGCTAGCCAGCGGCCCCTCGACGCTCACGAACGGCGCCTCGGCGTGGATCACGCGTCCCTCCGCCACGCTGAGCACCCGCACCCCTTGCCACCCGCGGCGCGAGCGCAGCCACTCGACGAAGCGCTCGTCGAACGGCCGGCGCCCACCACCGGCCTCTACCGCCAGCAGCGTCTCGGCCTGCGCATCGCTCAGCCGCGCAACCTCCATCCACCTGAGGAGGTCCTCCAGACCGGCGAAGACCGCGTAACCCGCCTGATGCTCGCCGTAGTTAGGCGCCCGACGGAAGAACGCGTCGAACCTCACCCGGCGCTCCGCGAGTCCGTGCTGCAGGTACGCCTGCGCCATGGTCAGCTGGTAGTGATCCGTGTAGAGCAAGCTCGCGTACCCCGCGTGATCGCTCATCTTGCCCTCCAAGCCCGCGATCTGCGTCACCCAGCCGTCCCTCAGGCGAAGCTCACACCGTCAGCTGTCGTGACGATCCCGCGGTACAGGAACGTGACCTGGCGCAGCGTGGCGGCGTGATCGAAGGGAGTGAGGGCGGCCACCGCGTCTGCTGGGACCACGACGCGGTAGTGCCTGATCGCCGCCGACCCGGCCGTGTGCAAGACGCAGATGTTCGCAACGGTCCCGACTATGACCACGTCGCGAACGCCGAGGACCCGCAAGCGATGGTCCAGCGAGGTCCCGTAGAAGGCGTCGTAGCGGAGCTTCCGGACGATCTCGTCGCCAGCTTCGGGCGTGAGCCCGTCGACTATCTCCGCTCCCCAACTCTCTGCCGTGGCGTGTTCGCCCCAGATCTCGAACTCCGGGTCCTCGGTGCCGTGCCAGTCCTGCGTATAGAAGACGGGCACGTTGGCGCGACGTGCCTTCGCCACCAGCCCTGCCATGGCCGGGACCGCGCGCTCCGCGTCGGGCCCATAGAGGGCTCCGTCGGGATGTGCGAAGTCGCGCTGCATGTCGACGACTACCACCGCGCTCGTCTCGACCCGTAGCGCTACGGCTCCTTCGCGGGGGATGTCGGGGATCTCCACGCTCGCCACGCTGCACCTCCTCCGTCTGCTCATTATCGCTTACGCTCAGCTGATCGAGCCGCCAGCGCGCTCACCACGCACCATGACCACTCCCCTGCACCGCATCCTCGCTCAGCCATCTCGAGCCACCGCGATCGAGTCGCGGTCGGGCAGCGCGACCTTCGGCGAGCTCGCTAGCGCCAGCTCGAGGCTGGCGAGAGCATTGGGTGAGGGCCATGGCATCACCCGCGGCGAGCGAGTCGGTCTCCTGCTGGAGCCCGGTCCCGCCTTCGTGGAGGCGCTCTTCGCGGTGTGGCGCGCCCGTGCCGTCGCACTGGTGCTCACCACCTTGCATCCCGCCAAGGAGCGCGCCCGACTCCTGGCGGACGCCGGAGCGCGCCTGGTGATCACCTCACCGCAGCTGGCCGAAGACGCCGCTGACGCTCACGATCTCCGAGTGCACGTGCACGCGCGCTCCCGCGAAGGACTCGGACCCAGCCAGGACGGGTCTCGCTCGTCAGCGCCAGCCGAGCCCTCCTCGCTCCTCCCTGAGCCTGCCGACCTGGCATTACTGGTGTACACCAGCGGGACCACCAGCCGACCCAAGGGAGTGATGCTGCACCA
>SKSV01000392.1 GCA_007122815.1 Trueperaceae bacterium
CGAAGGATGTGATGGGGTGGCGAGAGGTCCACCACGACCACGCTGCCTCCCGGGTGGAGGTGGAAGGCACGCGCCTGCCGCTTGCCCCAGGGGCCCTCGGCCGTGACCTCGCTTCCTCGGTAGACGACCACGTCCTTGCCCAGCATGGGGATGCGGAGTGGCTCGGCATCGTCCCACGGTCGTGCCGCAGCATCGCGCAGTTCGGCTAGCAGCGACAGGGGATCGCGGTACGGGCACAAGTACGGCATGGTCGCACGATCGTTGCGGCCACGCGCGGCTATCACCAGACCTTGTTGCACGTCGAAGCGCAAGTCGAACTGACGCTGGTCTCCGCGCAGCGAGGTCTCCTCCCGGAACTGCTGGGAGACGTGCCGCTGGGCGTGAGCGCGGCTGCTCTGCACCACGCTGCCCTGCCCCAAGGAGCCCTGCAGCTGCAGGCGCGCCTCGAGGTACGCGAGGCGCCCGCGCTGCGCGCGCGAGAGCGTCTGGCTCCCGACCGGGCGCCCGCGCGAGGTGAGGCGGTACGAGCAGACTTCGACGGCCACGTCCGCGAGCGTAGCACGCGACCGGGCGCGCTCCCGCAGCGGCGACTAGGCTAAGGCATGCTAGGTATAGGCCCGCGCACCGGCGGCGGGGCAGCCAGCGTGCTCGCGCGCGTCGCGGCGCTCGCTGCCTCCGTGGCCGCGCTGCTGACGCCTGTCGGGTGCCTACCCGTCCCGGACGTCAAGGTGCCGCTGCTGGTGCAGCCACCCGCTTACCGCGTCGCGCCCGAGAGGGTGCAGCGTGAAACGTTCTGGATCGACACGCCGAGCGCCCCCTCCACCCCCAGCGAGTTCGACCGCACCGGGGTGCGTCGCACCTACCTGCCGGAGATCGCGCCTCGCGTGATCATAGTTGCGATGCCCGGGCTGTTCGGCGGTGCCACCACCTTCGACCCCTGGGCGCGGCAACTCGTCGCCAGCGAACCGTCGATCCAGGTGTGGGCGATAGACCGTCGTGCCAACGCGCTCGAGGACCGGGAAGGCATCCTCCGCGCCATGGCGGCGGACGACCCCGAGGTGGCTCGTGACTACTACGCTCGCGGCGGCGGGTTCAGCCCCATAGACCCTGCCGAGGTCGCGTTCATGGCTCATTGGGGCCTGCAGGTACACCTGCGCGACCTGCAGCAGGTGGTGCTGAGAGCTAGCGAAGAAGCGGAAGCCGTGATGCTGGCAGGCCACTCGCTCGGCGCCGGGATCATCAGCGTGTACGCGGCGGCACGCATCAGGCCCGACCAGGGAGGCGGGTTCGGTGAAGACTACATCGAAGGCCTGATCCTCCTGGACGGGAGCGTGGGACGCACCGGGTCGTTCGGCCGGGCCGACGAGCGCGTGGCTGCCCTGGGCGTGACGCTCGTGCCGAGCGTGGACGACCTGGAGTCCGGCAGGGTCGCCCCGTACCTGAGAACGTGGATAGGGCTCGGCCCGGAACGCTACGTGCGCTACGCCGTGGCGGCCACCTACGCCCAGCTGAGGCCGTGTGATCTCGCCCCGCCCGGTTCCGCTCCATATCCCGTGACCAACCGTGCTCTCGCGGGGATCCGCGCCGACGACGACTACGCGCTGACTCCGGTGTTCAGCGTCTCCGTCGGCGAGGCCGTGGGCGCGCGCTTCGCTGGCAACCTCACCGCCTTCATCTTGACGGGCACCGAAGCCGCGCGCAGTCGCACCGTGGCCGGCGTGGCCGAAGGAGCCAGCCACGTGACCTGGTCGGCGGGCGACCCGAGCCGCGAGGTCAGCGATCTGGACGAGATCGTCGCCTCCTGGACCGATCCCGACGCGGACATGGCCGAGTGGTACTTCCCGCTGCGCTTGGCGGTCGACCTCGCCGCTCTCGACCCGAGGCTCCTCAACACACCCGGCTTCGCGCCGATGGAGGGCGTGGACGTCGCCACCCTGGCGATCGGCGCGGGACGGGGCCTCATCGACTCGCCGGTGGGTTTCCAGTCGTACGTCAACACCCGCCCTGGGGCACCCATCGCGGTGACCGTGGTGCCGGGCCTGACGCACTTGGACATTCTCAAGGCGCGCGCCAACCCGACGCTGCCCATCGTGCTCAGGTGGCTGCGAAGCGAGGGTTGGCTGCCGCCGCGGCCGCGTTGAGACTGCCGCGGCTGCGCTGAGACCGCCGCGACCGCGCTGGGGACGCCAGCCGGCACTCTCGGGCGTAGACTGGTGGTCATGCTCGAGCTCCGCTACCTGCGCGACAACGCCGAGACCGTCCGACGCGCCATCCGCGCCAAGCAGCTGCCAGAAGCGCTGTCCGCGCTCGACGCGGTGCTCGTCGCGGACGAGCACCGGAGACTGCTGCGAGGCGACCTGGAGTCCCTTCAGGCGCGCCGTAACGCCGCGAGCCGCGAGATCGGTGGCCGGAAGCAGCGCGGCGAGGACGCCGAGGAGCTGATCCGGGAGATGGGCGAGGTGACCGCCGAGGTCAAGCGCCTGGAGGAACGCGACGCGAGCCTCGAGGCGCAGATCCATACCCATCTGCTCGAGATCCCCAACGTCCCGCACGAGAGCGTCCCGTACGGTGAGAGCGAGCACGACAACGTGGTCGTGGCGGAGCACGGCGAGAAGGGCTCCCCGGAGGCAGCGGTGCCGCACTGGGAGCTGGCCGAGCGGCGCGGCTGGTTCGACCTCGAGGCAGGTGTGACGCTCACCGGGGCGGGCTTCCCGGTGTTCCGCGGGCTCGGTGCGAGGCTGGTTCGGGGCCTCGCCGCGTTCTTCCTGGAGCGCCTCGCGCTCGAGGGCTACGAGGAGATCGCGCCACCACTGCTCGTCAACGCTGCCTCCGCCACCGCGACGGGTCAGCTGCCCGACAAGGAAGGCCAGATGTACGAGGTGTCCGGCGGCTTCTACCTGATCCCGACATCCGAGGTGTCGGTCACGAACCTGCACCGCGACGAGATACTGGACGAGGAGCACCTGCCTCTACGCTACTGCGCGTTCACCCCGTGCTTCCGGCGCGAGGCGGGCAGCCACGGCAAGGACGTGCGAGGCCTCAACAGGGTCCATCAGTTCGACAAGGTGGAGATGGTGCAGTTCACCCGCCCGGAGGACAGCTACGAGGCGCTGGAGGAGATGACGCGCACCGCCGAGGGCCTGCTCGAGGCGCTCGGCCTCCCGTACCGCAGGTTGCTGATGTGCACGGGAGACATGGGCTTCACCCAAGCGAAGAAGTACGACCTGGAGGTCTGGAGCCCGGGTCAGGGGCGCTGGCTCGAGGTCAGCTCGGTCTCCAACATGGAGTCGTTCCAGGCCGCCCGACTGGCGACACGCGCACGGCCCGGCGGCGCCGAAGGGCGCGGCCGGACGCGTCTGGTGCACACCCTCAACGGCTCGGCTCTGGCGTTCCCGCGGACCATCGCGGCGCTGCTCGAGACCTACCAGAGGGAGGACGGGAGCGTAGCGCTGCCGGAGGTGCTCCACGCTCACGTCGGAACCGACACGTTGACCTGAGTTCGCGCCGCCCGTCGATTAGGAGCCAGTGGAGCCCTGCGGGGCCCCCGGAGCTCGCTCAGCCCGACTCATCGACGGTCCGCGCCACCCTGAAGCGCTCGCCCATCCAAGCGGGGGCGAGCTGCTCGAGCCTCTCGACCGCCAACGTCCGCTCGCTAGTCACGGCATCAGGGCGGCAGCCCGGCGGTCCTCCCGGGTGGTGCGCGCCGTCGTCGGAGTCGAAGGGACGGGACATCGGAACGACGCCGCTCACGTCCACGGACTGCAACTGCGCCAGGTACCCGAGCAAGCGCTCGAGCTCCACACGAAGCTCGTCGCGCTCCTCCTCAGCGAGCTCCAGCCGTGCCAGGTCTGCTAGCTGGTCGAGGCTGGTGTCGTCGAGTGCCATCGCCCGACACTAGCACTCGCTCAGGTTCGGCATCAGCTGCCCACGGCCTCCTCGGGCCCTTTCCGGCTCCCGAGCACCAGGGCCGTGACCACCAAGCCCGCAAGCAGCGGTAAGCCCACCAACCACAGCAGCCAGACCCAGAGGCTGCGCGGTCCGACCGCTGTTGGCGGGAGTATGAACGGCATGGTCCCGAGCGGAGCGCCCGCGACCTCCATCATCACAGACGCGTTGGCCTCCTCCCACTCGAAGGTCTGGTCCCGCACCAGCAGGTGGTGCGTGCCGGCAGCGGGCGCGACGAGCTCACCGACGTAGCGGCCTGGCGAGAGCTCGACCAGGTCGATGGTGGCGTCGGCGGGAGGCAGCTCTGGGTCCTCGGTCGAGGCGTCCG
>SKSV01000083.1 GCA_007122815.1 Trueperaceae bacterium
CCCCGCCCTGAGCCGTGCGTTCGACGAGGTCGCCGTGATGCCAGACACCTGGGAAGCGCTCGAAGTACGCGGCTCGGTAACGCCCCGAGCCCGGGTCGTCCCAGAAGCCTAGAGGCATGGAGGGGAGCGGAGTTCGGCACACCAGCTCGCCGCTGCCGACCTTAACCTCGGCGCCGCTCTCGTCGAACACGGCGAGGTCGACGCCGAGGCCGGGCCGTTGCAGCTGGCCGTCGTACACGCTCAGCGTGGGCACCCCCAGCGCGAAGCAGCCGACGATGTCCGTGCCGCCTGAGATGCTCGCCAGGTGGAGGTCGTGCTTGACCTCCTCGTAGACGTAGGCGAACCCAGAGGCCGCTAGCGGTGAGCCAGTCGACGCCAGCGTGCGCAGCGTCTCGAGCTCGACCTCGAGTCGAGGCCGGACGTTCGCGGCAGCCAAAGCGTGCAGGTAGCGAGCGCCGACCCCTAGGAAGGTCAGCCGTTCACGCTCCACGGCGCGCCACAAGGCGAGCGGATCGGGCGCTACGGGCGACCCTTCGTAGAGCACCAGCGTCGCCCCCTGCGCGAGCGCGGAGACGACCCAGTTCCACATCATCCAGCCCGTGGTCGTGAAGAAGAGGACGCGGTCGCCAGGACGTATGTCGCAATGCAAGCGGTGCTCCTTGTGGTGGGTCAGGAGCATGCCGCCCGCCCGGTGCACCATCGCCTTCGGCACGCCGGTGGTACCGGAGCTGTACAGCACGACTGCCGGGTGATCGAAGGGGAGCGAGCGGTAGCAGGGCGCCGCGCCACCTGATGCCCGCGCCTTCCAGGCGCACCAGTCGCTCACGCGAGGACCGGCCGTGATCACCCCCGGCGCCTTGCCGACGGGCCCCTGGCCCGCTGAGAGCCTGCTCGTTAGCGCCTCGCTCTCCGCTGGCAACCAGATCAGCCGAGCCAGCCCAGGCAGGGAACGAGCCAGCTCCAGGGCGGCGTGCGAAACGTCGTGCCTCGTCCCGGCGTAGCGGTAGGAGGGCGAGGCGAAGAGCAGGCGCGGAGCGACCTGCGCGAAGCGCGCGGTGGCCGCCTCGGCACCGAAGTCGGGCGAGCACGAGGTGAAGACCGCCCCGAGCCCCGCGCACGCCAGGAAGAGCACGAGCGCCTCCACACCGTTGCTGGCGAAGGCCGCGATCCGATCACCCTCACGCACGCCCTCGCGCTTCAGGGACTCCTGAACGGCGCCCATCTCCGCTGCGAGGTCGGCCCAGCTGAGGGCCCGCCGGCCCCCACCCTCGTCCAACGCGACCACCGCCTCCGTGCCCGGAACACCCACGCCCGCAGAGACGGTTCCCCCATGCATGAGCACGCGCGCGAGGTTCAGGCGCGCTCCCTCGAACCAGCGCACCTCCGGCATGGCCCCGGCGGATAGCGCGCACCGCCAAGGCTCGTCGAAGGTTATGCCCGACCAGCGCGCGTAGGTGTCCCAGAAGGCGCCGGGATCGCGCACGCTCCAGGCGTGCAGCGCGTCGTAACCGCGAGCGTCGAGACCGAGGGTCTCGCGCACGTGCTCCTCGAAGGCGTGCATCGCGCTCGCCCTCTCTCGCTCTGGTGACGGTGTCCAGCGTGGCAACACGGCGCTCCCCTCCCTGTCCCCGGCCAGGCGCCGAGCGTCGCCGGCAGTCTACGGTGGCGGCGGGCCTCCGGTACACTGCCGCATGCGTCCCAGACCAGAGCGGGCGAACGGGGAGGGGCGTTTCGACTGGCGCCAGCTGCGGCGTCTTTGGGGCGTCACGAAGCCGTACCGCTGGCGGCTCTGGCTGGCGGTGCTGGCTACGAGCGTGGCCGCGCTGCTCGGCATCGCCTTCCCGGTGATAGTGGGTGACCTCTTCAACACCGCCTTCGGTGTGGAGAGCGAGGCGGGCCTCGGAGGCATCCTGCGGGGAGCCGACACCGAAGCGAGCGGCCCCGGGAGCGCCAGCCCAGCAGACCTCAACCGCATCGGACTGGTGCTGGCGGCGGTGTTCCTGGTCCAGGCAGGCTTCAACTTCGTGCGCGTCTACCAACTCGGTTACGTCGGCGAGGCGGTGGTGGCGGACTTGCGGAAGCAGCTCTTCGCTCACCTGCTCAGCCTCTCTCAGAGCTTCTTCGAAGCCCGCAAGACCGGCGAGATCACCTCGCGTCTGACGAGCGACATCGCCACGGTCCAGACCGCCGTATCGCAGGCCGTCGCCCAGTTCATCAACCAGGGCATCTCACTGCTCGGAGGCGTGGTGGTGCTGTTCGTGATCAGCACCCAGCTGACGCTCGTGATGCTGGCGATCCTCCCGGCCGTGATAATCGCCACCGCCGTGTTCGGCCGCCGCCTGCGGCGCATCAGCACCGCCTTCCAGGACGAGGTGGCCGCAGCCAACGCCAACGCCGAGGAGGCGGTGGTGGGCATACGCATCGTGCAGTCGTTCACCGCCGAGCCGTTCGAGGCGTCCCGGTACGCCGGAGCGATCGACACGGCGTTCGGCTCTGCCGTGCGACGCGCACGGGTGCGCGCCTACTTCATCCCGACGGTGATACTCGCGATGTTCAGCGGCATCGGGGTCGTGCTCTGGTACGGCGGGCAGCAGGCGCTCGCCGGAGAGCTCGCACCCGGAACCCTCATCACCTTCTTGCTGCTGACGGTGATCGTGGCTGGGTCGATCGGGACGTTCACCGGCCTCTACAGCCAGCTGCAGGAGGCGATGGGGGCGTCGAAGCGGATCTTCGAGCTCCTGGACACGCGCAGCGACCTGCCGGAGCCGAGCGCGCCACGCCAGTGGCGCGACGTGCGCGGCGAGGTGCGCCTCGAGGGCGTGCGCTTCCGCTACGGCGATCGCGGTGAAGCCTGGGTGCTCGATGGTGTGGACTTGCACGTCTCCGCGGGCGAGGTGGTCGCGCTGGTGGGACCGTCAGGGGCGGGCAAGACCAGCTTGGTGGGACTCATACCGCGCTTCCGCGACCCGCAGGAGGGGCGGGTCCTGGTGGACGGCATAGACGTGCGCGAGCTCCCGACCAGCGAGCTGCGCCGCCACGTCGGGATAGTCCCGCAGGAGAGCCTGCTGTTCTCGGGCACGATCCGGGACAACATCCGTTACGCGCGACCGGACGCCGCTCACGACGAGGTCGTGGCCGCGGCCACCGCAGCCAACGCCGACGTCTTCGTGCGGGAGTTCCCCGAGGGGTACGACACCTTGGTCGGCGAGCGGGGCGTCACCCTCTCGGGGGGTCAGCGCCAGCGCGTCGCCATCGCCAGGGCGCTCCTAAAGGACCCACGCGTGCTGATCCTGGACGAGGCGACGAGCTCACTGGACTCCGAGTCCGAAGCCTTGGTCCAGAGCGCCCTGGAGAGGCTCATGCGGGGACGCACGACCTTCGTGATCGCCCACCGGCTGTCAACCGTGGTCGGGGCGGACCGGATCGTGGTGCTCGACGCGGGCAGGGTGGTGCAGACCGGCGACCACCGCACCCTGCTCGGCTCGGGCGGGCTCTACCGCAGCCTGTACGAGACGCAGTTCCGGAGCGTCGAGCAGGCCTGAGGAGCGACCGTCTCAGTCGAGCGCGGCGTCGAGTTCGATCGGCACCGCGAGCGCCTTGGATACCGGGCAGCCGCCCTTGGCGGCCTCGGCCTGCTCCATGAAAGCCTCGGCGGAGATCCCCGGCACGTCGGCGCGGCAGACCAGCTCGATCTTCGTGATCGCCGCCCCAGCGTCGTCGCGACCCAGGTGGGCGTGGGCCTCCGTGCGCACCCTCTGCGGCGTGAAGCCGGCGTCGGCGAGGAACGCGGAGAGCTGCATCGAGAAGCAACCCGCCAGCGCGCCCGCGATCAGCTCCTCTGGGTTGGTGCCCGGACCCTCCTCGAAACGCGACGGGAACGAGTACGCTCCCGAGTAGGCTCCGCTGCCGAGCTCGATCGTGCCTTCGCCCTCCTTGAGGGATCCGCGCCAGGTTCCGGTGCTAGTGCGTACGGGCATGATGTACCTCCATCGAGTCTGGGTTCGGTTGCTGCGACATGCTACCCCGCGCTCGGCGACGACCCCGCATCAGGCTTTACCGGGCTAGCATGGCGGGATGCCTCTAGAGGTCGTCTCCCCCTTCCAGCCGCGCGGAGATCAAGGCAGCGCCATCGCCACGCTCCTCGAAGGCTTGGGTTCGGGGTTGCGCTTCCAGACGCTCCTCGGTGTCACCGGCTCCGGGAAGACGCACACCATGGCCCGCGTGATCGAGGCCA
>SKSV01000194.1 GCA_007122815.1 Trueperaceae bacterium
GGCTGCGGCCGAGTCCTGCGTGTACTCGATGCTGTACGTGAGCTCCTGGAGCTGCTGCAGGTGCTGGGGCAGAGGTGCGAAGGCGTCCCACGGCAACTCGACTTGGCGAACCCCGACGATCGTCCGCACGGAGCTGGAGGTGGGGCCGGCTGCGGGGGCCTGGCGAGCTCCGGTGCCGTCCGTGAACATCAGGAGGTAGCCAGAGTCGAGGTCCCAAGCGGAGGAGAAGCGCGTCTCCGCCAGCTCCTGGCTGACGTGCAGCGCGTTGAAGGTGTGGTCACTGCCCGGCAACTGGAACTGCCCGCGCGTGACGTGCTGCTCCGCTGCCCCCGGTGGCGCCGAGTACTCGGCGAGGCGCTCGGGTGGCCACCAGACATCGGGGCAGGTCCCGTCGCGCCCGACCAACGTGCCGCCGATGGAGGGGCTCGGGCTGAGGGCGCCGCTCCCCATCAGGTCGTACATGTACGACGAGTGCACCATGACGCACATGCGTTCGTCTATGTGGATGACGTCGAAGTGATCGAGCCCGCTGCCGCCCGAGCCGCGCGCGTCAGGCCCCGCGTTGGTACCTGGGTGGCTGACCACTTGGACTTCGTGCGTGACGCGCGTGCCGGGTGCGATCGAGCGTTCGGAGGAGCTCCCCGAGGGTCCTGGCGCAGTGTCGCGGCGCGAGAGGGAGTAGTTGGTGCCGCCGCTGGTGAGCGACAAGGTGTCGCCGAGCAGGGTGGCGCTGAAGGTGAAGCTGTCGTTGCCTGCCCGGAAGCTGCCGTCCAAGCGCCGGGCAGAACCCTGAGCGGTGAAGGGGAAGGACTGCCCCTGCAACGCGATCTCACCGCTGTACTGGCCGCCCCCACCAGCGATCGTGATGGTGAGCCTACCGTCGCTGAAGCTGCCGACTACGGAGTCCTGAGCAGCCGCGACGGTCGTCAGGACCACCACGACGAGTGCGAGCAGCGCGAGCGGCGTGCTCTGGCCGTAACGGGGGGTGGACAGAGGGCGTTCACGGAGCGGGATCTGCGACATGCGGGCTCCTCCCGAGGGAGCAGCTTAGGCGCGCGTCACTTAGCCACCGCTTAGCCGCCGGTCGGCCTCCTCGAAGCGGCGCAACAGCCCCTGAAGGTCGTCCTCCACTAGCAGGTCCGGGTCGGGTGGCGCGGCGCGGGTGTTGCCGCTCAGCACGAGCGCGGGCTTGGCTCCCGCGGCCCTGGCCGCCTCGATGTCGGTGCCCAAGGTGTCGCCGACGAGCAGGGTGTCGGACGCCCGCAGTCCGATCCGCTCCAGGGCGAGCTCGACGATCCAAGGGTTGGGCTTGCCGATCACCAGCGCCCGCTTGCCCGTCGCCGTTTCCAGGTAGGCCGTCACGGGGCCGCACTCGGGCAGCCAACCCTGCGCCGTCGGGAGGAGCGCATCTGGGTTGGTCGCGATCAGCTCCGCACCCCTCAGCAGATGGTTCACGGCTAGGTGCAGCGGCACCCTGGCGAGCTCCTCGACGAAGCCCACCACGACGAGCTCGGGCTCGTCTGAGGTGGGGACACCCTGCCTGGCGAGCTCCTGGCGGAGCGCTTCGGTCCCGACCACCAGGGCGCTCTTGCCGCGCCTCTCACGCGCGATGAAGCGGGCGGTCGCCCAACCAGAGGAGACGACCTGCTCTTCGGCTAGGTCGACCCCTAGACCGCGCAGCTTCGTTGAGTACGAGCTCGCGGTGCGTCCGGAGTGGTTCGTCAGCGCGACCACCTGGCGGCCGCTGGAGCTCATGTACTCGATGAAGCCGCGGGCGCCAGGCAAGGCGCGATCTCCTCGGTAGACGACACCGTCGAGGTCCAGGATCACCCCGCGGACGCCTGCGAGAACCTCGTGTTCAGGCATCATCGATCGCTGCCCGCCCCCTCCGAGCCGGTGGCGCCGGCGTGACCTACGCGTTTCGAGGTGGCTCGCGTGCGAGGCGGGAGCCAGTGTGAACCGAGGCGCTTGGGTGTGAGCGAGACCTCGAAGGGGTCGTTGCCCAGAACGCGCAAGTGCAGGGCGTCGCCCAACTCGATGGTGGCCCAGGCCGCGGCGGCCTGGGGGGCCGTGGTGAAGGTCTCGCTCAGCGACTGGACGGTCACGTAGTGCGTCCCGTCGACCGTGTGGAGGCTGTTCCAGTGGACGTGGCCCGCCACCGCCAGCACGACCTTCCCGCTGGCCTCGATGACCTCTCGCGCGAGCTCGGCGTTCACGTGCCCGGCGCGGCCCTCCGACCGCCCCTCGAAGTAGTAGTTGCCGACCATCGAGCCGCCCCCGAGCGGCACGTGCGAGAAGATCACCGTGGGCAGGCTCGTGGCGTTCAGGTCGCGCTCGAGCCACTCGAGGTCCTCGCCCGACAGGCGCAGCCCCCCTCGGTACTCGGGGCTCGCGTCCCAGAACACCAGGTGCCAATCCTGCGCGTCGTGGCTCCGGTGACCCAGAGGGCGTCCGAGGAGCCTGCTGGTGGTCGTCTCGGACAGGTTGACGATGTCGTGGTTCCCCTGGAGGTGCTCGCACCTTCCCGGCAGGCGCGCGAAGCGCTCCGCGAGCTCCGCGAGGCGTTCGGCGTCCGCCTCCGGGGAGTCGTCGGAGAGCCGGTCGCCGAGCTCCACGAGCAGGTCGGGGGAGTAAGCAGCGATCTCGCCCACTGTCTCGTCGAAGAGCTGCAGCGCGCCGAGGCCGAGCTTCGTCTCGGTGGGTTTGGTGGGGCCGTAATGGATGTCGGTGACAACGGCGATGCGCAAGGCCACGAGTGCTCCCGGCGATCCACGCGAGACCCAGCGTCGATCGCTCAACCCATTGTAGGCAGCTACTCCCGCTCGACAGCTACTCCCGCTCGTCGGCCCCGAGCAGCCTCGGGAGGTCGCCTACCCGACCCACCCAGGCGAACACGATGACCGCGAAGGCGAAGAAGAGCACCGAGATGGCGGCCATGACCGGACTGTAGCCGTAGCGCAGGCTCGCGAAGATCTTGACGGGCAGCGTCTCGAAGGTGAACCCCACGGTCATGTAGGCGATGATGTACTCGTTCAGCGACAGCACGAAGGCGAACACGAAGCCGGCGATCAGGTACGGGCGCACGTAGGGGAAGACGATCGTTCGGAACACCGCCCCGCCGGTGGCGCCCATCGTGCGCGCGGCCTCCACCAGCTGCGGGTTCAGGTTCTGCAGGCCCACGGTCAGGGTGGCGAGCGGCAGGGTGGTCAGGAAGGCGCCGTGCGAGAGCACCACCGTGTACGGCCGGCCGTAGCTCTGCAGGACGATCCAGAGCGCCAACGCGCCCAACGCTGTGATGACGGGTGGGAGGGCGAAGGGCGCCAAGCCCATCGCCATCACGACCTTGGCGTATCCGACTCGGTAACGCCACACCACGTACGACAGCGGCAGCGCGATGGAGACCGCCACGAGCGCCGCGAAGGTCGCGACGAGGAGGCTGTTGATGGCCGGGCGGTACCAGCTGGGATCGCTGAAGGCGGCACCGTACCAGCGCAACGAGAAGCCCTCGGGAGGGAAGAAGAGCACCTGGCGTGGGTTGAGGCTGACGCCCGCCACCACCAGCAGCGGGGCGAGCAGGTAGAGCACCACGAGCGCGAACAGCGCGCCGCGCAACCAGCCGTTCACGGTCCACGCTCCGCGGCTGCGGCACGCGGCACGCGGCCCGAGCCGATGACCACGATCGCGATCGCGATCATCGAGCTGACCACCAGTAGGACGATGGCGAGCGCGGCGGCGAGGGGCAGGTGACTCTTCATGATGGCCTGGTCGGTGATGTGCACGGGGATGGTCCACTGCGCCGGCCTGCCGAGCGTCTGCGGGATGACGTAGGCCCCCAGCACGAAGATGAACACCAGGGCCGAGGTGGCGGCGACGGCGCGGCGCACGAGCGGGAGCACCACCGTGACGAACCCGACCAGCGGCGCTGCGCCCATGGTCCCTGCGGCCTCGGGCAGTTCCTGGTCGAGGCGCGAGAAGGTCGGGTAGAGCGAGAGGATCGCCAACGGCAACGCCACGAAGACGAACGCGAGCACCACCGCCCAGAGCCCTGGGCTCCAGGCCACCGGGGCCTCCATAAGCCCCACCAGCACGAGCAGGTTGGAGACCCCCGAGGTGCGCGAGAGCAGCAGCGACCAAGCGAAGCCGACTATCACCTCGGAGAGCGAGAGCGATGCGAGCACCAGAAC
>SKSV01000274.1 GCA_007122815.1 Trueperaceae bacterium
ATCCCCATGACACCCTTCGCCGACGCCGAAACCACCGAGGTAGTACGGGGGCGTCTCCGCTTCGCGCTCTGCAAGGCCGAGGCCACCATAGACGAGGCGTGCCGCCGCCTGCGCGCCTGGCGCGGTTAGACTCGAGCGTCCCGAAGCTCCCGGAGGCAGGCGGCGAACCGGGCGCAGCAAGACGCACCACAGCCACGCCGCGCTGGAGAGATGATGAGCAGCAGCAACCCCTCCGTGAAGCCCACCCCCAAGCGCCGCAGCAGCGTGGTCACCCAGGGTGACCAACGCGCACCGAACCGGGCGATGCTGCGCGCGGTCGGGTTCGGCGACGAGGACTTCGACAAGCCCATAGTCGCGATCGCTGACGGCCACAGCACCATCACCCCGTGCAACAGCGGCCTGGGCGCCCTCTCGGACGCCGGTGAGGAGGCCGTACGCGCCGCCGGGGGCATGCCGCAGCGCTTCGGCACCATCACCATCAGCGACGGCATCTCGATGGGCACGGAAGGCATGAAGTGTTCGCTGGTGTCGCGCGAGGTGATCGCCGACAGCATCGAGACGGTGTGCCGTGGCCAGAGCATGGACGCACTCCTGGCGGTGGGCGGCTGCGACAAGAACATGCCCGGCGCCATGATCGCCATCGCCCGGCTCGACATCCCCAGCGTGTTCGTCTACGGCGGAACCATCAAACCCGGTCGCCTGGGTGATGAGGACCTGACGATCGTGAGCGTCTTCGAGGCCGTCGGCCAGTACGCGGCGGGCCGGATGCCACTCGAGACCTTCCGCGCGGTCGAGAGGCACGCCTGCCCGGGTGCGGGCTCCTGCGGCGGCATGTTCACCGCCAACACGATGTCGTCGGCGATCGAGGCGCTCGGGATGTCGCTCCCGGGGTCGTCGACGATGGCGGCCGAGGACGCGGAGAAGCGCGACTCGTCGGCCGCCTCGGGCGCCGCGCTGCTGCGCTGCGTCGAGGCCGACCTGCGCCCCTCCGCGATCCTCACCCGTGAGGCGTTCGAGAACGCCATCACGGTGGTGATGGCGTTGGGTGGATCGACGAACGCGGTGCTGCACCTGCTGGCGATCGCCGCTGCTGCTGGCGTGCCGCTGGCGATCGACGACTTCGAGACGATCCGCCGTCGCACCCCGGTCCTGTGCGACCTCAAGCCGTCGGGCCGCTACGTGGCGACCGACCTGCATGACGTGGGCGGCGTGCCGCTGGTCATGCGCATGCTGCTCGACCACGGGCTGCTGCACGGCGAGTGCATGACGGTCACGGGGCTGACGGTGGCCGAGAACCTGGCCGGCGTCGACGCCACGCCGCCGGAGATGCAGAGCGTCGTGCGCCCCTTCGACGCGCCGGTCTACGCCCAGGGCCACCTGGCGGTGCTCCGCGGCAACCTCGCGCCGGAAGGCGCCGTCGCCAAGATCTCCGGGCTGGCTAGCACCCGTATCGATGGTCCCGCCCGGGTGTTCGAGTCCGAGGAGGAAGCCATGGCGGCCATCCTGGCCGACCAGATCCGGCCGGGAGACGTTGTCGTCATCCGTCACGAGGGCCCCAAGGGTGGCCCCGGCATGCGGGAGATGCTCTCCCCCACCAGCGCCATCATCGGCCGCGGTTTGGGTGACTCGGTCGGGCTCATCACCGACGGCCGCTTCTCGGGCGCGACCTACGGTCTCGTGGTCGGTCACGTGGCTCCCGAGGCAGCGGTCGGTGGACCGATCGCGCTGCTGCGCGAGGGCGACCGCGTTACCATAGACGCCGAAAGCAACCTGATCGAGGTAGCCCTCAGCGAGGACGAACTGAGCGAGCGCCGCGCGGCTTGGAGCCCACCCGCGCCACGCTACGTCAGCGGGGTCCTGCACAAGTACGCGCAGCTGGTAGGGTCCGCCTCGGAGGGAGCCGTCACCGGCTGACGCGCCTCCCGGACCCGCGACGCGGTGGAGCCAGGGACCCTCGGAGGAGACGTCATGTTCGAGGTACTCAAGGAGACCGTGCGCGCGTACGGCGACGACAACGCTCCGCTTCTGGCCGCAGCGCTGGCCTACTTCAGCGTGTTCTCGTTGGCGCCGCTGCTACTCATCCTGACCTCAATCCTCGTCTTCCTCGGCGCCACCGACGCGCGGGAGACGATCATGGCCGAGGTCGAGCAGCTCTTCGGCGCGGGCGGCGTCGACGTGCTCGAGGACATGATCGAGAGCCAGGCGGAACAGGGTGGCGGCATCCTGGCCGCCATCATCGGCGCCGTCGCCATGTTCGTGGGGGCGACCACCCTCTTCGCCATGCTCGAGCGGGCGCTCAACGTCATCTGGGGCGTCCAGCCGGAGCCCGGCGGCGCCCTGAAGGGCATCAAGCACCTGCTCGCGCAGCGCGTCCGCTCGCTCGGGTTGATCCTGGCGATCGGCGCGCTCCTGCTGATAGCGGTCTTCCTGTCGACCTACGTCAGCGCGGCTCTCGCGGCGCTCTCCGAGGGCGTGCCTGGCAGTGGCGCCGCGTGGGTTTGGGTCAACCGGCTCGGCGCGTTCGCGCTGCTGGCACTCGTGTTCGCCATCGTGTTCACCCTGCTGCCCAACGCCGCCGTGCCGCGCGCGGCCGTGGCCGTCGGCGCCCCGGTCACCGCCGCCCTCTTCGTGCTCGCCTCCTGGCTCTTCGGCCTGTACGTGTCGAACGTGGCGGTCGGCAACGCCTACGGCGTGGCTGGATCGCTCGTGGTGTTGCTGCTCTGGGTGTACGTCTCGGCCCACACGG
This sequence comes from Trueperaceae bacterium, assembly GCA_007122815.1. GTDB lineage: Bacteria > Deinococcota > Deinococci > Deinococcales > Trueperaceae > CSSed10-48. The sequence goes on from SKSV01000274.1 coordinate 2,747, forward strand.
TGCTGCTCGGCGCGGAGTTCACCAAGGTGGTGGCGGGGCGAGTCGGGGACAAGCGCGGCATCGAGCGGCCGGCCGCCAGCTGACGACAGGGGCGAGGCGCCCGGGGCGAGGCGCCCGGGGCGACGCGCCCTGCCGGCTCCTGGTGCCGCTGATATACGCTGGTGCCCATGGAGCCACTGCGCGTCACCGTCTGGAACGAGTACCTCCACGAGCTCGAACATGAGGTGGTGGGCAACCTCTACCCGGAGGGCATCCATGGGGCGCTCGCCGGTGCCGTTCAGGAGCACCACCCCACCGCCGAGGTCACCACCGCGACCCTGCGGCAGCCGGACCACGGGCTCTCCGACGAGCTGCTGGCGCGCAGCGACGTGCTCGTGTGGTGGGGGCACAAGGCGCACGCCGAGGTCAGCGACGAGTGGGCCGCGAAGGTCCATCGAGCGGTGCTCTCGGGTCTGGGCCTCATCGTGCTCCACTCCGCTCACTTCAGCAAACCCTTCAAGCTCACGATGGGCACCCACTGCTCGCTGAAGTGGCGCGAGGCCGACGAGAAGGAGCGGCTCTGGAACCTGCAGCCCAGCCACCCGGTGCTCGAGGGCATACCGGAGATGTTCGAGCTGGCGCAGGAGGAGATGTACGGCGAGCGCTTCGACGTCCCCGAGCCGGACGAGCTACTGATGCTCTCCTGGTTCCAGGGCGGTGAGGTGTTCCGGAGCCTCTGTACGTGGCGCCGCGGTCACGGTCGCGTGGTCTACTTCCAGCCGGGTCACGAGACATACCCCACCTACCACCACCCGTTCGTGCGGCGGATCGTGGCGAACGCCTGCGCCTGGGCGCGGCGGCGAGTCAGCCTCGACTCCGCCAAGGCGCCCATGACGGCGGCTCTCGAGAGCGTCCCGAACGAAGGCAAGGAGCACGTGTGAAGGGCGGCGCCAACGACGAGCCCGATTTCAGCTACACCGCAGCGGCGCTGAGCGCCGCGCGCACCGACGACACCGCTCCGTTACGGGTCGGGATCATCGGGGTGGGCGGTATCTCGCAGGCGCATCGTGACGGCTACCGCGCCGCGGGAGCCGACGTGGTGGCCATCGCCGATCCTGACTCCCGCAACCTCGAGGCGCGTGCCCGCCGCTGGCAGGTCGAGCGCAGCTACAGCGATTTCAGGGCGATGTTCGCGGACGGTGACGTCGATGTCGTCTCGATCTGCGCTCCGACCTCGGTGCACGCGCCGGCCACGTTGGCCGCCGCTGCGGCCGGCGTGCACGTGCTGTGCGAGAAACCGATCTCGCTCGACCTCGAGCAGGGCCGCACGATGATCGACGCCTGCCGCGCGGCGGGTGTCGTCTTCATGATCAACCACCAGCTGCGCTCGCACGGTGCGGCCGAGCTTGCCAAGCG